>JAJRWG010000075.1 GCA_024276895.1 Bacteroidota bacterium | reverse complement strand
CCAAATGTACATCTGTTGGCGCATTTGTATTATTTTAACGAACTCAATCAGTTATTTGCTGTTGAGGGCCTGAGAAATATTTTTTCGTTTTGATTGATCAAAACGAGTAATTATTACACAATTTTACTGAATAAAACAGAAAAAACCAGGAGATCAGTCAGGAAAGCAAGAAGTCTTTGAGCATGAGTCCAGCCGGAGGCAGCCCCGCTCTGGCTCCAGGCCCGGCCACCGCCGATATCGTAATGCTGCGTATATCTCACACCCAGGTCTGTTACCTGTTTCGGGTAAAGGTGTTGTGGTTGTCTTGATGGTTTCCATAGATTTTTCTCCTGGTATTGATCGTTGAAAAGTAATCCCGTTCTATAAGTCTTTTTCCGGTACTGTGACCTCCACCAGGGAAAAATTACGTCTGATACGGTCGCCGGTTGGTGGAAATGGTTCTGTGGAAAGGATTTACACTCCAGGAATTTTACGGAAGAAAGGTGTAAATGGAAAATAGTGCCAGGGTAATAAAAACTTTTTTATGCCGCTGGTCAGGGCGGTCGTTGATGATATCAGGCTTGAGGGAACGGCCCTGCTACTGTATATTGAAAATACGATATAATTAATGTCCTCAAGTGTACCGTCTAACTGATATGAAGGTCGCAGGGTAGGCCCGGGAGAAGAGTTTCTCAGCTGTGTTGATGCAGGTATCTAAAAAATGGTCGCGTTGCGGCTCGATCACATTGACTGTCAGGAGTTGATAATAGGAGCATATTTATGACCGGCCGCGATAAGAAATTGATTCGCAACTCCACCGCCGAGTTCCTGATTTTTACCGGCCAGGCGGGAGAGCAGTCCGTCGAGGCCCGCTATGAGGATGAGACCATCTGGCTGCCCCAAAAGCTGATGGCGGAACTCTTTGATGTGGATGTGCGTACTGTCAGCGAGCACCTGCAAAACATTTTTACTTCAGGAGAATTAGCTGGTGAGGCAACTATCCGGAAATTCCGGATAGTTCAAATCGAGGGTAAGCGTGAGGTATCCCGGGCTGTTGATTTCTATAATCTCGACGCCATTATCTCCGTGGGGTACCGGGTCAACTCCATCCGCGCCACCCAGTTCCGTCAGTGGGCCACTAAGGTTTTGCGGGAGTTTTCCATCAAGGGCTATGTGCTGGACAGAAAGCGCATGGAAAACGGAGCCTTTCTTGGGGAAGATTATTTTGAACGTCTGCTGGAAGAGATCCGCGAGATCCGCCTCAGTGAACGCCGTTTTTATCAAAAATCACTGATATTTATGCTACCAGTGTCGATTACAATAAGGATGCTCCGACCACCAAGGCCTTTTTTGACAAGGTGCAGAATAAACTGCACTACGCGATTCACGGGCAGACAGCCGCTGAACTGATCGCAAGTCGTGCGGACGCCTCCAAACCAAATATGGGGCTGACCACCTGGGAAAAGGCTCCGGACGGCAAAATTCTGAAAACCGATGTCTCAATCGCCAAAAATTATCTGACCAGGGAAGAGCTGGAATCATTGGGACGCATCGTCAACGCCTACCTGGATCTGGCCGAGGAACGTGCCAGGCGAAAAATTCCCATGACCATGGAAGATTGGACCACACGGCTGGATATGTTTCTGGAATTTGACGACCGTGAAATTCTGCGCGATGCCGGCAAGGTAACGGCCAAACTGGCCAGGACCCATGCCGAAAGTGAATTTGAAAAATACCGAATCGTGCAGGATCGTCTGTTCGAAAGCGACTTTGATCGGGTAATCAAGCAGATGAAAGAGAAAGATGATGACTCTGATCAGTCTCTTTGAGACTCGGGTTGGATATCACAGCGTTTGATATGGCGGAGGGTGTCCACCGTCGCTTTAAAAGCAGTGGCAGGATGAATCGGATCCACTACTTCTCTATTTTGGGATTACGGCTTGCGCAGCAGACGGAACGCGGGCCGCATCCTACAGTCCGGAGTGTGAAAGTATTATTCTGCAGCTGGTCAGGGCGGGAAGAGTTATCAGAATTTTTTAAAATTACTTGCGGATGAATAGGGAGGACAAGGCCGATTTTTTCTTGTCTGCCTGAAATCTTCACCGATAAATTTATACGGAACAGGTTTTGTTTTTACAGTATCGTTTACAGTACCATGAGGATTTATGGAAAAATATAACCTTTGATTTCACAAGGTTGTTAATGGTATTCAATGGTCGCCACCTCCACCATTTTTGTATGGTGTAACTGAATGTAATCACAGAAGTTTAGAATGAACGAAACGGGCAGGGCCTTTCAAGGCTCTGCCCGTTTGCGTTTAAGAGAGGAAGAGTGTTATTTTCTTTTTTTTCTCCACCTGGAACCGGCAAGGCCAACCAACCCGGTGCCGAACAGGAGCATGGTTGCCGGTTCCGGCACGGGCGCCGCAGGATCACCGTTAATCCGTACCCCAATGGCTAGATCTGGCGTCGTTGTCCAGGTGCCGCTGTCATTGAAAGCCACGTTGCCGAGAGGGTTTTGCGCAGGATCAGGCATGAGGCCGTCATAAGGATTAGAATAATTATTGGTTCGAAGCTCAAAGGCGATCCAGTAGGTTCCTGCATTCAGAAACTGCCCGGTATTTCCGACCGGGTCAGTCCAGGTGATTTCGTATCCCTCCCAGTTTGCATGTCCCTCCGTGCCTGCTATGGTACCGCCGTTTGAGTACAGTAAATTTGCTGCGTCCGGTACGTTCCCTCCATCGCCATAGATTGAAATGGTAAAGTTCTGGCCGGTGTTGCCGGAGTTCCACATCCAGCCATAAAGGCCGGTAATGTAATAATCCTGATCTAGATCGAACTCTGCAGCCAACCATTGGTTGGTCGAAAGTGTATAACCAAATGCATTATCCGGCCCTGGGCCAGTGTCGATGAGAGTATCTGCCTGCGATTGGCAGACTGCTCCAAACAAAAATAGACCTGCGGCAAATCCCGCCAATAGTTTTGTTTTCATTTTTTCTCCTTTTTGCTGATGTGCTTCCGGTAAGGTAAGAGGTACGATCACCTTTTCAACTACAGACATGCAAGCAGTATTTATACCACCTTGTATTCCATTGGTGGAGGTGACTGATCTGTAACGAAAAATAGTTTTCCGGTTATTTTTTATAGAGTTGGGAAGGGGAT
>JAJRWG010000074.1 GCA_024276895.1 Bacteroidota bacterium | reverse complement strand
TTGACCTGCTTGCCGTGATCAATTCGTCGGTTGAACTCTTCAAAAACAACCCGGATGTCAGGATCTCTGTCAGTAGCCAAAATGAACATCCGATGACTTTTGCCCCGACAGCAGACGGCGGCGACATCCTGCGTGTGTTTAACAACCTTCTGAAAAACAGCATTCAGTCGCTGGCGGGCGCCACTGGGGGCAAAATAAATATTTCGCTCGAAACCAGGACTCCCTGGCACGTAGTAACCCTCTCGGATAACGGGAAAGGCATCGATGAGCAAATGAAAAACCTGATCTTCCAGCCATACTTTCCCACCAAAACAGGAGGTACCGGGCTGGGACTGGCTATTGCCAAAAGCATCATGAATGAAATCGGCGGCAGCATCGATTTGAGTCCCGTAAGGGAAAAGGAACGGTGTTTACGCTGAAATTTAAAGCGGTGGTGTGAAAAACAATTCCTATAATTGCCAAATAATCCGGGACGGAAAATAAAATCCCGGAAGAGTGTGAAAAAATAGCACCCCCTTTCATGGCTGTTAACCCCATAAAAAAGCTGGCAGGCGACACCCTCATTTACGGGCTTGGCACCATGGTCCCCCGTTTGCTCAATTATTTACTGGTTCCCTTTTACACCATTTTTGTCTTTAACCAAAGCCAGTACGGACAGATTACCAGCCTGTACGCTTACCTGGCCCTGCTGCTGGTGATACTGACCTTCGGCATGGAAACCGGGTTTTTCCGGTACGCCAACCTCACCCGGCAGCCGGTCAGGGTGTTCAACATTACTTCGTCGGTTGTGTTTATTTTTTCGATTGTTTTTCTGGTGCTGGTCGTGGTTTTTCTTGATGAAATCGTTGTCCTGCTGGGCTATCCGGGAAACAAGATCAGTGTACTGCTGGTGGCGCTGATTGTGGTACTTGATGCCTTTACCGCTATCCCTTTTGCTTTTTTGCGCTACAAGGAAAAAGCCAGACGGTTTTCGTTAATCCGCATTGCGACGGTGGTGGTCAACATCGCCCTGAACCTGTTTTTTTTTGTGTTGGTTCCTAAACTGGCCGGCGATGCCATCCACGAGATTCCTTTCTATCAGGGCAACCGGATGATCGTTTTCGTATTTATTTCCAACCTGGTCTCTTCGCTGATGGCCTTCCTGCTGCTCAGGCCAGAATGGCGGAATTTTAAGGTTAGCCTGGAAAAAGAGTTGCTGAAAAAGATTCTCCATTACAGTTACCCGGTTCTGATCATCGGACTGGCAGCAATCATCAACGAGGTGGCCGATAAAATCCTGCTGAAATACCTGCTGCCCGATGCCGAAACCGCAGACGCTCAGATAGGAATTTACGGCGCCAGCTACAAACTGGCCATCCTGATGATGCTGTTTATCCAGATGTTTCGTTACGCTGCGGAACCTTTCTTTTTTGCCGAATCGGACAAACAGGATGCCAGGCAAACCTACAGCAGGGTGATGACGTATTTCGTGATTTTTACCTGGCTGATTTTCCTTGGTGTTACCCTTTACATTGATGTGTTTAAATATTTTATCGGCGAAAAATTTTGGGCTGGGCTGGCCGTCGTACCCATTGTGCTGGCTGCCAAACTGTTTTTGGGTGTGTTCTACAATTTATCGGTTTGGTACAAGCTTACCGGGAAAACGCTTTACGGTGCCGTCATCGCCATGACGGGGGTAGGCATCACCGTAGCCGTGAACGTCATTTTTATCCCCTCCTACGGCTTCATGGCATCGGCCTGGGCCAACTTTGCCTGTTACCTGACCATCATGCTCATTTCGTTTGTTTGGGGACGAAAGGTTTACCGCGTGAACTACGATTTCAAAAAACTGATTGCCTATTCACTGCTGGCCGTCCTGCTGTACGTCCTTGCAGAAGTCCTGAAAGCTACAGGCTTACCCCGTCACCTGCTGGTAAACACCCTGCTGATGCTGGTTTATCTGTCGGTGGTGTTTTTCGTTGAACGGAAGGCTTTTTCGATCCGCTAAGTCTGGTTCGACTTAGCGGATCAAACCCGCTGAGTAGCTTTATTCCCGGCAGTTCGAAAAAGAAAACGCTTGTTAAAAGTTACTTGCTTAAAAAACTGCGTTACATTTTTTCAACCCTTCGGGGGCAAGCCTGCCCGCCGGGTTTGTACTCCCCCCTATTTTAACTATTTTTGCCCATTCAAAACAATCGGATACATATGCCATACAACAATTTAATAAATGAAAGTAAAGATCGTTAACAAATCGAGGCACGATTTACCGAGATACGAAACAGCCGCCTCGGCAGGAATGGACCTTCGGGCTAATCTGGACGCCCCTGTGCGCTTAAAACCCCTGCAGAGAACCCTCATACCCACGGGGCTGTTTATTGAGTTACCACTGAGCTATGAAGCCCAGGTAAGGCCCAGAAGCGGCCTGGCTGCCAAACACGGCATCACCGTACTGAACACCCCCGGAACCATCGATTCGGACTACAGGGGAGAGATCAAGGTTATTTTGGTGAACCTTTCCGATACGGAATTCGAGATCAGGGACGGCGAACGCATCGCCCAGATGATCATTTCGGAACACGTTCAGGCACACTGGCAAGTTGTGGAATCCCTGAACGAAACAAGCCGTGGGGCAGGAGGATTCGGACACACGGGGCACAAGTAATATCAATCGGGAACCATCACCGTTAAGACCATTTAAATGAAAAAAATATTCGTCCTGTTTATTGTTTTTTTTGTCGGATTTTCCATCGCCGGAACGGCACAAAAAAGATCGGCTAAAAAAAAAACGGACAAAAAGGAGCTGAGCGAAAAACAACGGTACATTGAAGCAGACCTGTTCATGCAGGCCATGCGCGAAAAGGCTGTGAACAACCTTGAAAAATCCGGACATTTGCTGGACCAGGCCCTGGAAATCAATCCCAAAGATGCTGCAGCCCATTACGAAAAAGCTAAAATTTTGTTGGAAACAGGCCGGGGCGAACAGGCATTTGAAGAAGCATCGAAGGCCGTTCAGCTTGATGAAAAAAACAAGTGGTACAAAAGCCTGTACGCAAACCTGGCCAAAGCCGAAGGCAAATACGACACCTACGTGGCTGTTTACAAAGAATTGTCGGACACCTACCCCACTGAGCTGAACTACCTGAACGAACTGGCCTTTGCCTACTATTTTACAGGCGATTACAAAAAGGCCGTGGAAACTTACGACAATATTGAAGATCAGGTGGGCATCAACGAGGGGCTGACAAAACAAAAGGCCAAACTGTACAACCTCATCGGACAGCCCGAAAATGCCGTAAAGGAATATGAACGTCTGATCGCCACCAATCCCGACGAACCGCGCTACTACGCTTTGCTAGCTGAATTCAGTACAAAGAACAACATGGAAGACAAGGCCGTCTGGGCTTACCAAAAAATTGTGGAACTCAATCCCGAAGACCCTTACGTACACATTTCGCTGGCCGAGTTTTACAAAAACAAAGGAGAAGACCTCAAGGCTTTTGAGGAGTTGAAACTGGGTATGGCAAACCAGAACCTGGGTCTGAAAACAAAAATCAACCTGCTGTTCAACTACTATTCGGGTCCGCTGACCGAAGAGCAGAAAAAGCAGGCGCTGGAACTTTCTGAAATCCTCAAGAAAGCCCATCCCGACGAGGTCGTTGCCGAGTCCTTCCATGCTACCATGCTTTACGAAAACAAGGAATACGCCGAAGCACGGGTGATCTTCAGGGAGATACTGAAAGAAAACGCGGGCAATTACCCCTTTTGGGAGCAACTGCTGTTCAGCGACCTTTATCTCGACGATAACGAACAACTGGCTAAAGACTCGGAGGAGGCCCTCAAATATTTTCCCTCTTACCCGCTGCCTTACTTTTTTGCAGGCATCAGCTACTTTCAGCTAAAGGACTTTGAAAAGGCAAAAACGTTTCTGGAAGACGGTAAAGACTTTGTGGTAAACAACCCCGCCCTTTTGGAGCAATTCTATTCCTCGCTGGGCGATACCTACAACGAACTCAAAAACTACGATGCTTCGTACGCAGCCTACGACAAGGCGCTGGGGATCAATCCCGACAACTCCATCGTCCTGAACAACTATGCCTACTACCTCTCCCTGCGGTCGGAGCAGCTCGAAAAGGCCGAAAAAATGGCTGCCCGGGCCGTTGAACTCGACCCTTACAACAACAACAACCTGGACACTTACGCGTGGGTGCTGTACAAACTGGAAAAGTTCGATAAAGCCTTTGAATGGATTCAAAAGGCGGTGGCCAACGGTGGGGATGAAAGCGGCGTTGTGCTGGAACATTACGGTGATATTTTGTATAAACTGGGCAAAACCGAAGAAGCTGTAACGTTCTGGAACAAGGCTAAACAGCAAAAAGACTATTCCGATTTGCTGGACAAAAAAATACAAGACAGAAAATTGTATGAATAGGTCATTCAAGTTTTTGGTTTTATTCCTCTTCCTGCCTTCTTTTCTGTTGGTTGTTTCATCCTGCAAAACAACCCGGTCGGCACTGAAAAAGCCTTTGAAGGAACACGGTTTTGATTACCTGTATGCCCGGATGATTGAAAACCAGATTGATTTTAAGTACCTGAATGCAAAGTTTAGCCTTGTTTACCGGAAGGAGAAAAATACAACCGACCTGCGTGGCCAGTTACGTATCCGGAAGGACAGCCTCATCTGGATTTCGCTTTCGCCTGCATTGGGCATCGAAGCGGCACGTATTTCACTCACAAACGATTCGGTCAAATTCATCAACCGCCTGAACAAAACCTACCTCCTTGGCAAGTACGAAATGATTGACAGCCTCATCCGGACAAGCATCGACTATTCCATTATTGAGTCCATGATTGTTGGAAACGACCTCACTCAGTACGATGTGAAAAAATTCAAGGCATCCATTGACGACGGACTGTACCGGATTACAATTCAGGAGAGAAGTAAAATCAGGAAGTACATGAAACGGGGTGAAATTGACACCAAGGTTTTGGTGCAAAACATCTGGCTGGACCCCGAAACTTTCAAAATCAGAAAGATTGAAATCAAAGAAATGGGTGATGACACAAAAAAACTGGAGGTGATTTACGAAAAGTACCAACCCGTCGGCAGCCAGTGGTTTCCGTCTGAAATCAGCATCCAGATTGTTTCTGAACACAAAATCCAGATTAACATTAATTTTGGAAAAACGGTGCTGAACCAGCCCCTGAGTTTTCCATTCAGGATTTCTAAAAAATACGAACGACTCTATTAAAACGTTTGTCTTTTGACCTGGAGCAATCCTTTAAAAAAGTCAGACAAAAAACTGATTGCAAGAAAATGACCGGCTTCTTCCGATATGGCCTTACAGCAGTTTTACTGGCGGTATTTTCCATTCTGCCCTCAGCGATGCTTGGACAAAGTCAGCAGGAACTTGAGAATCAGCGAAAAAAAATTGAAGACGAAATCAGGTACGTCAACAAGCTGCTCGACGAAACCCGCAAAAGCAAGGAAGCGACAGTTTACGAATTAAAACTTATCGCAAGGAAATCAGACCAGCGCAAAAAGCTTATTGCCACGCTTGAAAAAGAGCTGGCTGCACTGAACAGGAAAATCAGCCTCACGGAAGAAGGCATTGACGAATTGAACGACGAGCTGTCGGCATTGAAAGAGGAATACGCCAAAGTGGCTTACTTTGCGTACAGACACAAACCCGCCTACAGCAAACTCATTTTCCTGTTTTCGGCTAAAGATTTTAACCAGGCCTACCAGCGCCTGCGCTACCTTGACCAGATCGCCGCCTTTATCCGCAGCGAAGCAGAAAAGATCAGGCAGTTAGAGAGTGAAAAGGAAGCAGAACTAAGTAAGCTGAAACAACAAAAGGCGGAAAAAAGGCCTTGCTGGATGCGCAATCTCTGCAGTTGATGAAACTGGAGCAGGAAGAGTCGCAAAAGAAAAAAGTCAGGTCAAGCCTTTCGCGCAAGGAAAAACAATTGCGCCGCGAGTTGCGTACCAAAGAAAAAGAAGCGCGTAAACTCAGGAAAAGAATCGAAGATATCATTGCCAGGGAACTGGCACGCAAGAAAGCGAAAACTAAAGGCGGCTATGCCCTGACACCTGAGGAAAAACTGCTTTACGACAATTTTGCCGCCAACAAAGGAAGGCTTCCCTGGCCGACCGAAAGGGGGATGATTTCCGAAACTTTCGGCGTGCACCAGCATCCCGTACTGAAAAATGTGAAAACAAAAAATAACGGGTTGAACATCGTAACTGCCAAAGGTAGTACGGTGCGTACGATATTTTCAGGCGAAGTGGTGAGTGTGGTAACCATCACGGCAAGCAACAAGGCAGTGATTGTTAAGCACGGCGACTACTTCACGGTGTACGCCAACCTGGATGATGTTTTCGTCAAATCCGGCGATCACGTTGAAACAAAACAAAACCTGGGACGCGTGCACACCAACAGCAAGGGAAAAACCGAACTTCATTTTGAAATCTGGCAGAATAAAACCCTGCTCAATCCCTCCGGCTGGATTTTGAAACGATAAGTATTTCATTTGTAATTAAGCCGTGTTGATTGCCCTTTATCTGGCATGTAAATTGCAATATTTTTCCGGTTGCCTGGCCCTTAATTTATTATTTACCTGCTGCTTGCGAAAAAATGAAGATGAAAACAATCAATTTTTTTGGAACTTTACTCACCGGATTAATCCTGATAACAGCTTGCAATAAACCGGATGATGCAAAATTATCACACAGTGATTATTTAGTATTCGGACATTTTATTGGAGAATGTGTTGGTGAAAGATGCATTGAAATATTTAAACTTGAAAATGATAAACTTTACGAAGACAGGAATGATAATTACCCGTGGTATAAAGATTTTTACAAGGGGAATTACGATCTGCTTAGCAGTGAAAAGTTTGAAAAGGTTAAAGATCTGATTGATTTTTTCCCGGACAGTCTGCTACTTGAAAATGCGACGCTTATTGGTCAGCCTGATGTCACAGACGGGGGTGGACTTTATGTTGAATATAATTTTAACGGGATTAATAAGTTCTGGTTAATTGACCAAATAAAAACCAATGTTCCGGACTATTTACATCCCTTTATCGATAAAGTAAACGAAAAAATCGAGTTGATCAACCAATAGTAAAAACCCACCGGGAAGATTACTTTTTCACCAGTTTACCCGTCTTCAACATTTGGCCGTCCAAAGAGATCTGGTAAAAGTAAATACCGCCGGCTTCCTGAACACTTTCCCAGAAAAGCTGATTGTTTCCCGACGAAATATTTTGCCGTTTTGTGTAAACCTTTTGTCCCTTTTGATCAAAAACCTCCAATAGTACTTCGCACTTTTTGGCGACTTCAATTTCAAAATTGACCCTGTTGGTAAACGGGTTGGGAAAAATGCTGACCGGATTTATTGTCAGGGTTAACTCATCAGTACCAACATTGCTTACAAGCATTTCTACGTGGACGGTTTTGGTGAACACACTGTCTTCTTCAACAACCAGTTGGATTTGGTACAAACCGGTACTTATCAGCCCTTCGGTGTCAAAATACAAGACAAGGGATTTCTCTTCTGATTCTGCAAGGATTCCCGCACTGTCGCTAAGGCTGATCCAGTCAGGCTGGCCAGGGATGGAAGCGGTAAAGTATAATTCCTTAAAGCCTGTATTTGTGAGCAAAATGGTGTCTTCTCCGGTACTGTTGATCCCCAGTTCAATGTAAACCGAATCTTTGTCAATCTGAAGGTCCTGGCTGTTGGTGTCCACCAGCATTTTCACCACGATGGACTTGCTGAAGACCCGGTCCCCCTCAATCACCACGACATACTGGTACAGACCTGTTTCGAGGCCCTCGGAATCGAAATCAAGGATCAGTCTTTCCGACTCGTTCTGTGCAAGATTACCTTCATCGTGGCTCAACGAGATCCAGTCGGGCTGGTCGGCTGTGGCAATGGAGTACTGCAGCTCCTGGCTTCCGGTATTGGTGATTAAAATACTGTCCCTGGCCGTGTCGTTAACTCCAACGATAACGTAAACAGTGTCATTGTCAACCTGCAGTACCGGTGCATTCAGCAGCAGGTTAATGGATTCGAAGACGTTGAGTCTGCCGCCGCTTACGGTTTTTCCCAGGAGGGATGGTTTTTTATCCACCCCGTCAAGGATGAAGCTTTTGATGAGCAAGGCGCCTTCGGCAGGTTGGTTTTTGTAATTGACCATGAAGATTGAATCGGCCGCTGAAAGAATCAGGGCTGCTGCCCCCGTAACATGGGGTGTTGCCATAGAAGTGCCGGTGCTGTTGCCGTAGCCATTGTTCACCCGCAAGGACTTGACATTCACCCCCGGTGCGCCCAGGTCGATGGTGGTATCGCCCCAGCCTGCAGAAAGGTACAATTCATCCAGTTTGGTGGTATTGGTTACCGCAACCATAAAATCGGTAGTAAAGCCCGTGGGAACGTCGCCCACACTGTCGATGTCCCAGGCACGGTTTGCCGTGGCGCCCATGCTCAGAATACCCAGTTGTCCCAGCGAATCATACATAGCTTCCCAAATGGGGTACTGTTCGGGATTGCCCTGGTCTATCCCGAAGGAGCAATTGTCAGCCACCACGAAAGCACCTTCGGCACCGCCGGTCTGGTCGTAACGCTCACGCACCGTGTACACGTACGAAAGGGCTTCCACAACAGTGGCTTCCGATGACCCTGACGAACCTGCAACAGGTAGTATCTTCACATGCCAGTTTACCCCGCTCACACCCTTGCCGTTGTTGCCCACGGCACCTGCGATGCCGCTCACGTGTACACCGTGGTTGTGCTGGGGGATGATACCGTTGTGTTCGTAAGCGTTCCAGCCATCGTAATCGTCAACGAAGCCGTTGGTGTCGTCGTCAATGTTGTTAAAAGGAATTTCAGCCTCGTTTTTCCACAAATCGAGGTCTTCGTGGTTGAGGTCCGAACCCCCGTCAACAATGGCTATGACAATTTGGTCGCCCAAAGCCGTTGTTCCGCCGGTGGTGATGTCCCAGGCCTGGTCGGCATCAATGTCGGCATCGGGCAGGCCACCGTTCTGCCCGGTGTTTACAAGCGACCACTGGTCACCAAACAGGGGGTCGTCGGGGATGGTGTCGTTGATACCGCGCAGTTCGACGTAGTGATTGTTTTGTGCGTTCAGTACCGATTTTTCCATCTGTAAATCTTTCAGTACCTGACTGTGTGAGACTTTCGTCTTGTCAAAATGCAGGAGGAAAATATTAAAGCGTGCCGAAACGACCTGCACAAGTTGTAATCCGTATTCGCCGTAGCGTGACTGCAGCGCACTCAGGCCGGAGGCCTTGTCAAGTTGCACAAGCACCTCGCCCTCAATGTATGCTTCCGTGTTTTGTGGTTGACTTCGGGTGACCGTACTCAACAAGAAAACAAAAAGTGCTGCTGTAAAAAGTGTTTTCAGATTCATGGAATTGCATTCAATTTATTGAACTGCGAAATTAAATAAAAATCACTACCTTGAGTCAATTGTGGTTTCAAAACAGCTTGAAACAGGCAACTGCGAGGCTAAATCCGGATTTGTGGTACTGATTTCAAAAAACATGCAAAACAAACCAAAAACGATTCTTCATCAACGGCTTCAAATTTGAGAAGCCGGCCAATTGGCAAATACATTTTCTTTAGTTTTGCTGCCGCGACGGTCACTAAAAAAGCAGGAAGGAATAGCCATGAACAGCCGGAAAACAGAAACGATTTTACGCAAGCCCGACTGGCTGAAGATCAAAGTACCTTCGGGTAAGGAGTACATTTCGGTGCGGAAAATCGTGGAGGAACACAAACTGCACACCATCTGCACCAGCGGCCACTGCCCCAACATGCACGAGTGCTGGGGAAGGGGCACGGCAACCCTGATGATCCTCGGCGACATCTGCACCCGCGCCTGCGGCTTTTGCAATGTAAAAACCGGGCGCCCGCTGCCGGCCGACCGGAAAGAACCCGATCGTGTGGCAAACTCCGTCAAACTGATGAAGTTGAAGCACTGTGTGCTGACCTCTGTCGATCGCGACGATCTGGACGATCTGGGCGCCGGCATCTGGGCCGAAACGGTGAGGCAAATCAAAAAGCTCAATCCCGGCACCACCATTGAAACCCTTATCCCTGATTTCGACGGCAGGGCGGAATTGATAAAAATGGTACTGGAGTCAGGCCCCGAGGTGGTATCGCACAACCTGGAAACGGTGCGCCGCATCACGCCATGGGCACGCAGCCGCGCCAGGTACGACACCAGTCTGCGCACTTTGGAAATCATTTCCGCCTCGGATGCGGTTTCCAAGTCGGGCATCATGGTGGGACTGGGCGAAACTCCCGAAGAAGTACTGGAAACCATGGACGATCTGCGGGCGGTGGGTGTGGAAGTGCTGACCATCGGCCAGTACCTGCAGCCCACGAAAAAACACCTCGCGGTGAAGGCGTTTGTAACACCTGAGCAGTTCGCGTTTTACCGCCGCGCAGGCCTGGACAAAGGCTTCCGCTTTGTGGAAAGCAGTCCGCTGGTGCGCTCTTCTTACCGGGCGGAAAAACACGTGGGGAAGAAGGGCTGAATATCGAATATCGATTAACGAATGCTGAATTTTGAAGGATGCGGAAAATAAAATCTTAAATCTACAATCAGTGTTCGTTAACAAGTGTTGTACTTCATTCTCCCTATTTGTCAAACCGAAATTGATGCTACGCAAAATATCAATTTCTCACCAGCAAATTAATTTCTTACGCTAACGCATAAGATTCCGACCTTTGCATTGGGCCCTTTGTAAGGTCGATTTTTTAAATGGTATCACTTTCCGCCGGATGGCGGATAAATCCGTGCGTCATTCTGACCGGAATGTAAAAGTCCCGGAGGTGTATCTCCGGGACAGTTGATAATTTCAATGGCGGTCACGCCCTGGCGTGAACCCCGATCAGAATAATATTCAATTGCAAATATACATTCTCTCTGGGCCTTTTTATTGTTAACACTTAAAAATATCAGAGAATGAAAAGAAAATCTGTCAAAATGGAAATCGTCAATGCTGATTGTGCCGGTATTGATGTAGGTAGCCGGTCTCATTTTGTAGCCATCGGGCAACAGGCTGAACAGGTAAAAGAATTTGGCGTTTACGCCGAAGACTTGCAAGAACTATCCGCATGGCTTTTGAAAAACTCAATTACCTCGGTAGCCATGGAAAGCACCGGAAACTACTGGCAAAACTTATACATCGAGCTGACAATAAAACCGAAAAACTTCGCACACTTTGCCGCCACAGGCAAAACATGATTGAAATGAAAGCGGACACTTCGAACAAAATGCAAAAGTTCTTAAAACTGCTTAATTTCAGGCTTGATGTGGTTGTCAGGGATGTGA
>JAJRWG010000073.1 GCA_024276895.1 Bacteroidota bacterium | reverse complement strand
TGTTGACGATCCGGAAGAAAAAGAAAACCACTGGCTGGAAAAGTGGGAGTCATTCTATCCTGACCGCGAAGCAACTTACCTGCTCATCAAGGTAATCCCGCAAAGACTGGAAGTTGTCAGTTACAGGCATGGACTGACCGGGGACACGCTTACCTGGCGGGCACCGAATATCGAAATCAAAATTCAAGAAGATTAAACCGGTTAAAAAAGCTTTTCCCGCTTGCATACCAGGTTTTTTTCCAACGCCAGACGTGCCATCCGGCGAAGTTAAAAAACTGTTAAACTCATATTTTTATCCCTGATGCCGGTTTTATTTCCTGATATTCGTCGCCTCGAAACTAAAATTTTCGGACAATAAACTAAAAATCACTAACATGCCAAAGTATGAAACCAATCGGGAAATTCCGTGAGCCGGATGGCTACGATCATTGACCCCACATTTTCAGCGTAATCTTTTCATTCATTTTCTCCGGAGGACAGAGCTTTGGAGAAGTCCGGCGAAGGAAATCAAATTCATTTTTCCTGCTGGAAATATACTCACTTAATTAAAATAATGGTACTACTGTTATTTTAATGGGCAAAAGATATTTTTCATTTATTATAAAAACATGAATAACCAATCAGGGTCAATTACCCCTCCTAAATCCTCCCCCAAGGGGAGGACTTCCGTTGCTCAAAAGACTTGTGAGCAACTCAACTCCCTCCCTTTTGGGGAGGGCCGGGGTGGGGTTTTTACAGTCATTAGCACCATTGAATTCTAAAATTCATGCGTAAACCTTTATTGTTATTATTTTTCAGCACACTGATCAGTTACAAACATGAATGTAATGCGGCAGTGATTGAATGCAGGAATGCTTGAATATTAAGATGTCTTTAAAGTTGAGACATTGTGCTATTTGCGACTATGTTTTATTTTATTCTCGCATTCAATCATTTAAGCATTCAATCATTTTCAAAGCTAATTATATTATAAACGTTTTTATGTTCCACTAAATTCGTGATAGAACCAAAATAATAAAATCATGAAAAAAATACTAATTTCAGGATGCAGCACAGGATTCGGCTATGATTCGGCCAGATACCTGGCTGAAAAAGGCCATCATGTTTTTGCATCCATGCGAAACGTAAATGGCAAAAATGCAAATGCCGCTTCAGAACTGAAGGACTTTGCTAATGCTAACGGCTACACAATCGAAGTGGTTGAAATGGATGTAACATCCGATAAAAGCGTACGTTCCGCTGTTTCACAAATATCCGTTGTTGATGTCCTTATCAACAATGCCGGCGTTGGATACGGCGGGCCCATAGAAGCATTTTCATCCGCCGCCGTGCTGGCCCAGCTGGACTTGAATATCGTAGGCACATTGCGGGTAGCCAAGGCAGTGCTTCCGGGTATGCGTGCGCGCAAATCAGGATTGATAATCCAGGTCAGTTCCACGGCAGGCAGGGCAGCATTCCCCGGTTTTGGCATTTACCATGCCAGCAAATGGGGGCTCGAAGGAATCAGTGAAGCCATGCGTTACGAACTGGCTCCCCTCGGTATTGATGTCGTAATTGTAGAACCCGGTCCTTTTTCAACCAATTTCTTTGGAAATATTATTAATCCTGAGGATGAAGAGTTAGCTGCTGCCTACCAACACGTTGGAGAATTCATGGACGGGTTCGGCCAACAGGTACAGAGCATGTACGATGATGAGCATGCCCCTACCGACCCGATGATTGTAGTAAAGGTTTTCGAGCAACTGATCGACATGCCCACCGGAAGCCGCCCATTACGTACCATTGCCGGGCTGGACTTCGGATTCCAGGCACTCAACGATGCAGTTGAACCCATCCGAAAGGCAGGCCTTGAATCCATGGGATTAACTGACTGGGACGGGCCAATGGCATAAACAGGAAAAAATAATTAAAATAGAGCCCCTGCACATTATTGCGGCGATTAACAACCAGAATCTTCTATTTTTGCAAATTATTTTCTCCAACTAAGAAAAACTGCCAATGAACAGGGTTGTCATTACCGGGATGGGTATTTATTCCTCCATTGGAAAAAACCTGGAAGAAGTCAGGGAATCGTTGTACAACGGGAGGTCGGGGATTGTGCTTGACCCCATACGGAAAGAGCTGCAGTTTCGCTCTTCCCTCACGGGAGCCATCGAAAGGCCCGTACTGAAAGGTATTTTACCCCGGCGTTTGCGCGTTGGTTTGGCGGAGCAGGGCGAATACGCCTACATTGCAACAAAGGAAGCCTTACAAAGCGCAAGGATTGATGAAGATTTTCTTTCAGCGCATGAGGTTGGTATTTTGTATGGCAACGACAGTTCGTCGGTGCCCGTGGTGGAAGCTACGGATATTGTCCGCGAAAAGAAGGGAACCATGCGTATCGGATCGGGTTCTATTTTCCAGTCGATGAACTCAACGGTAACCATGAACCTTTCGGTGATCTTAAAGCTCAAAGGCATTAATTTTACGGTCAGTGCGGCTTGTGCCAGCGGCTCGCATGCCATTGGGATGGGCTACATGTTGATCAAGCAGGGCTTGCAGGACACCGTTGTTTGTGGTGGTGCCCAGGAAATCAATGCCATTTCGATGGGCAGTTTTGATGCACTCAACGCATTTTCCATCCGCGAAGACCAACCGCAAAAAGCCTCACGTCCTTTCGACAGGGACCGGGACGGACTTGTGCCCAGCGGAGGTGCAGCCACAATTGTGCTTGAAAGTTACGAATCGGCCATCCGCAGGGGTGCACCCATACTCGGTGAGATAGTGGGTTATGGATTTTCCTCCAATGGCGACCACATTTCGGTGCCCAACATCAGCGGGCCCAAACGCTCCATCGAGATGGCACTGAAAGATGCCGGTTTACAAGCCGTTGAAATTGACTACCTCAATGCCCACGCCACTTCCACACCGGTGGGAGATGCCAACGAAGCACAGGCGATCTTCACCGTTTTCAATAAAGGACGCGTGCCGGTGAGTTCAACCAAGTCGATGACCGGACACGAAATGTGGATGGGTGGCGCCAGCGAAGTGGTTTACTCCATGCTTATGGCCAAAAACGAGTTCATCGCACCCAATATCAATTTTGAGAACCCTGACGAACATTCGGCTAAACTGAACATTATCAGAGAAACTATCCGGCAAAAAATAGGTATTTTCCTGTCAAACTCTTTTGGTTTCGGGGGGACAAACTCCACCTTGATCGTAAAAAACCTTTCCCGTTAAGTTGCCTTGCTTTTTCGTTCAGGACAGTTTAGAACTCCCATCACTAAAATATGGAAACTGCCGATTTATTTTCTTCAGAATATTTTTTAATTTTGCCTGCTCAAAAACCGATAAAATACGTAGATGGATAAGGAAGTTGTTGTTGCAAAAGTCAATGGGTTTTTAGTTGAAGAATTCGAATTGAAAGAGGAGCAACTGGTCCCGAGCGCACATATGAAGGATGATCTGGATATTGAGAGCCTTGACTTTGTTGACATTGCGGTAATTATCGAAAAAGAATTCGGGCTGAAAGTGACCAGCGAACAAATGATCAAGATCAAAAAGCTGGACGACCTCTACAACTTTATTATCGAGTTCTCCAAAAACTGATGACTTCGTGGAAAGGTAAAACCAGGGGCAACCTTGCCGGATACCGCTTTTTTATTTTTATTCTCAAATACGGCGCGTTAGATTTCGCCTATTTTTTCCTGAGATTTGTCGTGTTGTACTTTGTGGTTTTTTCGCCAAAAGCACGCCGGCCGATACTTTGGTATTTCAGGAACATCCTGCATTTTGGCCGTTTACGTTCCATCCGTTATTTATTCAAAAATTTTTACTTGCTGGGACAGGTGTTGCTTGACAAAGTAGCCTTGCTGGCCGGTTACAGCAATCCTTTTACTTTTGATTTTGAAGGCGAATCACACATCCGGCGGATGGCTGAAGAAACGGGAGGACTTTTGCTTGGCGCGCACATGGGCAACTGGGAGATTGCCGGGCAGTTGCTGGAACGCATCAACACGCCGGTACATATTGTGATGGTAGAAGCCGAGCATGAAAAGATCAAGGCCTTGATGGACAGCGTCCTGGTAAAAAAGAAGATGGATATTATCGTCATCAGGGAAGACTTTTCGCATCTTTTCAGCATCAAGGAAGCCCTGCAGCGCAACGAACTGGTGGCCATTCACGGCGACCGCTTTCTGCCCGGAAGCAAAACCATGCAATGTGATTTTTTAGGAAGGAAAGCCGAATTTCCCACCGGGCCGTTTTACCTCGCGGTGAAGTACAACAAACCCGTCATTTTTGTTTCGGCGGTAAAGGAAACGAAAAAACATTATCATTTTTTTGCGACCCCGCCCAAACTTTACAAGGCCGGCAGCAACTTTAAATCGAGGATGCAGCAAACTGAAGCCATGCTTGGCGATTACGTGCTACAGTTGGAAAAAACTGTCAGGCAACACCCTGAGCAGTGGTTCAATTATTACTACTTTTGGGGCGAAGATGAAATATAAATATCAAACCTCAAATAACAAATAACCAAATAACAAATAATAACCAATGACCAAAATATCAAAACCAATCGCAAATCACTAATCACTAATCACCAATTAACCAATCACCAATTAACCCGGTTAACTGCAACCCGAAACAGACAATGAAAGAAAATATCGGATCAGATAAAAAGCCGGCCATTCAGGCCAAGTTTGATGCTCAAAAAATCGCATTTGCACCCATCATGTTTCAGGCAGCCAAAGCACTGCGCGACCTCGGTATCCTGGAATACTTGCTGGATAACAAACACAGGGCAGCAGGCATCAGTGAAATAGCAGAAGCCCTGGACCTTTCTGTTTACGGCGTTAAGGTGTTGCTTGAGGCAGGATTGAGCCTTGAAATGGTGATGCTCAATGGCGACAAGTTCAGCCTTACTAAAACCGGTTACTACATCCTCAGGGATGATCTGACACGGGTAAACATGGATTTTACACAGGACGTCAGTTATCTTGGAATGTTCAAGTTGCAGGAGTCCATCAAAACCGGAAGGCCGGAAGGTCTCAGGGTTTTTGGCGACTGGAAAACAGTTTATGAGGCGCTGACCGAACTGCCGGCCAAAGTGCGTGAGAGCTGGCTTGCTTTTGACCATTATTATTCCGATTACGCCTTTCCCGAAGTGATGGCACACCTGTTTAGGGACAAGCCGAAAACAATACTCGATGTGGGGGGCAATACAGGCAGGTTTTCCATCTTTTGTGCCGAGCATAATCCGGGTGTGCATCTGACCATTCTTGACCTGCCCGGGCAGATTGAAAGCGCCCTGGCCAACATCCGCAAAAAAGGCCTGCAGGACCGTATTTCAACACATGCGACAAACTTACTCGATAACAGTATTTCTTTTCCCGGTGGCTTCGATGCAATCTGGATGAGTCAGTTCCTCGACTGCTTTTCGCAGGAAGAGATTCTGGGTCTGCTGAAACGGGCCTGCGATGCCCTGAACCCGGAGGGCTCAATTTTTATTCTGGAGACTTTTTGGGACAGGCAGGAGTTCAAAGCTTCAACTTATTGCCTGCACGCCACTTCCCTCTACTTTACGGCCATCGCCAACGGCAACAGCCAGATGTATCATTCCGAGGACATGCTGAAGCTTCTTGACAAATCAGGTTTGTACCCGGATGCTGTTTACGAAAACATCGGCGTGAGCCACACATTGATCAAGTGCAAACGTAAAAAGTAGTGAAAAACAAAGCTGTAAGCAAGTTCCACCTGCTGAACCTCGCCGGGCTGTTGGCCGTGCTGCTTTTCCTTGCAACGGGATGGCCGGTGGTTCCGGCACTGCTGCTACTGGCGCTGGTTTACCTGTTGCTGCTTGCTGCCGGTGCAGCTTTCATACAGTGGAATTTTTTCTTTAAATCGCTGAACAAAGGTACAGGAAACCGAAAGGAAATCGCCCTGACCTTCGACGACGGACCCGATCAGGAAATTACGCCGCAAATCCTTGAAGTTCTGAAGAAACACCGGGTCAAGGGCACCTTTTTTTGCATTGGTAGAAAGCTGGAAAAAGGAGGTGAGTTACTGAAAAGGATCGACAAAGCCGGACACCTGGTGGGCAATCACAGCTACACCCACGCATGGTTCTTCGGTTTTTCTCCGGTAAAAAAAATTGTTGAGGAACTGAACAAAACCACAGCCCTCATCGGGGAAAATATGGGCAAGCATCCTTCGTTTTTCAGGCCGCCCTTCGGGGTGACGAACCCGAATATCGGAATAGCGCTCAAACAAACAGGCATGATTTCTGTAGGATGGAGTCTGCGCTCGCTGGACACTGTCCGGAACCGGAAAGAAGTGCTCAAACGGCTGAAACGCCAAACACGCGCAGGCGATGTGGTGCTGCTGCACGACAATCGTGAAAATACACCCGGAATCCTTGACGACTATCTGGACTGGCTGCAGCAAAAAGGTTTTCAGGTCGTTGGCCTGGACAAATTGTTTAAGACTGATGCTTATGAAAAAAGTTAATTTGTTGATCCTGTTGCTGATGCTTGCCGTGATACTTGCCGCACAGCAGCCGGAAAGTTTTTTGCCGGTCACCGACACGGCTGCACTGAAGGCAGCTATCCAAAGAATGTCGGACGAAACACAAACCATTCAAAGCGACTTCACCCAGGAAAAACACCTGACCATGCTGGAAGAAGTATTGGTGAGCGAAGGACGGTTTCTTTTCCGGAAGCCGAACGATGTACGCTGGGAGTATCTCTCACCCATCGATTACACCATCGTGATCTTCAAGGGAAAGTTCACCATCCGCGACGGTGAGAAAGTGAAAGAATTTGATATCGGTTCCAATGCCATGTTTCAGCAAATCAACAAGATGATCGTAACCGCCATCCGTGGTGATTTTGTGGACAATCCTGATTTTGAGTCCGCCTTTTTTGTTAACGAAAAGCAATACCTGGTTATGCTGAAGTCCCTGAACAACCAGGTGGCCAAAATGCTTTCCGGTATCGAAATTTTCTTTAATATGGACAGCTTCGCCGTTGAGCGGGTACGGTTTGTGGAACCCGGTGAAGATTACACCAACATTGTATTCAAAAACCGCAGGGTAAATGCGGACATCCCCGATAACCAATTCGAACTGAATCCATGAAGAATTTTAATTACATACTTCGGCAATTGATCTTTCCTGCCTTCCTGTTGCTGGCCTTTGGCCTGCGGGCCCAACCGGAGGGCATCAAACTTTCGCAACCCTGGGTATTTAGCAAAAGTTTTGATAAGGCGCTGTACAAAGGCAGGTTGACGGCTTACGGCAATGAATTGAGCGGCCTGTTTTTCATCAAGCGGACGGACGAAAGTTTTCACTTTATTTTTATGTCGGAAGTTGGGCTGAAATATTTCGACATCGAAGTGGGCACGGCAGACCCCGATGATTATCGAATTCACTACCTGATGGATGCCCTGGACCGCAAGCCTTTACAGGCGTTTCTTCAGACAACGTTCAGGATGCTGAGTCTGAGCTGGGGTGAACATGAAGAAAAGCTGAATTTCATTTGCGAAGGGTCGGGCGAAAGGGTGGTGGTAGTCAAAAGCAAAACAAACGGTAAGTTCCGTTACGATTACCACCCCAATTTCGGTCAGGTAAGTCTGCTTTGGCATTACGGGTTTTTAAAAAAGAAACTCACCATCGAGCCTGAAGATTACGATTTTAGAGCTCCCTCGTCGATTCTTGCCAGTCAAAAGAAAATTCAGCTTCGATTAAAGCGGATTAAGAAATAACTGTCCCTCATGGCCTTGTTTTTTGGAAGTCATAGTCGTCCGACCACTGCAGAAAATATTTTCAGTACAATGCCGGTTTTCAATAGTGGTCAGACGACTACCCAGGTCACCCCTCCTGTATCCCCTGACTTTTCCAATCCGGTTAAAGATTAACTTTGCCCTTTTTCGTGAATAGTATTTTTGATGGATCAGCCTGCTTTTGATAAAAACATTTTCGACAGCACGAACATCTGTGTAATTGTGCCTGCTTACAACAACGCCGGCACGATTGCAGGGGTGGTTCGGGGCATCCTGAAATACACCACCAACATTATCGTGGTGAACGACGGTTCCACGGACAACACCAGGGAGGTATTGGGATCAATTGAAAGCATTGAGGTTGTCGGTTACGAAAAGAATGCAGGCAAGGGTTATGCCATCCGCACAGGCTTCAAACGCGCCCTGGAACTGGGTTACGACTATGCTGTCACCATCGACTCCGACGGCCAGCACTTTCCTGACGACCTGCCGGTCTTCCTGGAAAAGCTGCAGGAAAAGCCGGATACACTGATTATCGGCTCACGAAACATTGAAGCCGAAGGCATGCCCTCCAGGAACACTTTTGCCAACAAGTTTTCCAATTTCTGGTTTTGGGCCGAAACGGGTTTGCGGCTGCCCGACACCCAGTCGGGTTACCGGCTTTATCCTGTCAAATTTTACAGGGACACCCGCTTCTTTACTAAAAAATATGAGTTTGAGATTGAAGTGCTGGTGCGCTCGGCCTGGAGCGAGATCGAGATTGTACCTGTCCCCATCCGGGTGTACTACCCGCCTGTGGAGGAGCGCGTGACTCACTTCCGTCCGCTGCCCGACTTCAGCCGCATCAGTGTACTGAACACCGTTTTGGTGCTCATCACCCTGCTTTACGTTTGGCCGTTGAAATTATTCAGATATCTGTCCCGTAACAAGTTTATCGACGTGGTGAAGGAGCAGGTCCGGGCACACAACGAAAATCCGTTCAAAGTGTCTGCGGCTCTGGGATTCGGCATTTTTATGGGCATCGCTCCAATTTGGGGTTTCCAGATGCTGACGGCGGCATTCCTGGCACACTGGCTGCGCCTCAACAAGGTGCTGGTGCTGGTGGCATCCAACATCAGTATCCCGCCGCTGAT
>JAJRWG010000072.1 GCA_024276895.1 Bacteroidota bacterium | reverse complement strand
GGCCGACTGCCGAAAAAAAGTTCCCGCCCTTCAAGGAATTGTGAGGACAGCGAGGAAACTTTAAACCCTAAACGATAGTACCTGAAAATGGAACCGACCAGAAAAACCGTCAGTGCCGCGTAGGGTAAACCGATGAAAAAGAAGTTATTGAACATATTTAAAAGCTTTTACGTTTGTTACAATGTGTATCGCAAATGGCCGACTTGGGCGAAGGCATCACAAATTCGTTGTTAGCGTTGAAAGCCTGCTCGGGTACGGCGTACTCCATCAGGCCGTCTCCTTTGAAATCGCGTTGCAGAAAGTTCAGCACCACCTGCAGCAATTCCTTGTAATAATTGTCGATTTTTTTGAACCTGGTGAGCATGAAACGAACCGCCGGCATAGTGATGATGAAGCCCAGTTCTTCGGCAAAGTCACGGTTATCTGTTCTGGCCAGCAGGGCCAGTACGTTGGGCAGGTGGTCGCCCAACTCGCTGCCGCAATCAATACCCGCAACTTTGTGCTCGTTTTGCAGGTTGACCAGCAGTTGTGCCCGTTTGTAGTCTTCGCCAAACAGCACGTAACCGATGTCGAGGTAGCAAACGGCCTGCACGTCAAAGGTCTTCATGTAATACTCCTGCTGCTGGTGAAGCGACAGTCGTTTTTGCTTTTCAACAACCGCTTGCAGACTTTCTGCCTTTTGGGGTAACGCTTCCGTTACAAGCTTCAGGAAGTTATCAGCATATTCCGAAAAATGCTCGTCGGGATACCTGAAGACGTCGGCAAGTGTTTTATAATGATTTAAATTTTTCACTGAGTTATTTTGCTCTTTTTTAACCCACCCCTAACCCCTCCCGGGAGGGGAATAGTTTGTCGTAGGTTGTATTATTCTACTACCGTAAATCGGTTATCAATTCATTGTTTATTTTTGTTTGAACCTTTCGATTCGTCATGTGTTTAAACTGTGAAGGTGTGCCCAACTCCCCTCCTTGGATGGGCCGGGAGTGGGTATAAGATTTACAGTCCCCTTTTTGGGGGCTCCTTAAACCCGAATCCGGTGTTTCCTTTCACATCAGCCGTGCTTTCCAGCATTTCCATGGCTTCTTCGCGGTGGGCTGCCGGGATCACAAAACGCTCGTCGAACAACGGTAGCGAGGTCAGCCTGAAAATAGCATCGGCCGTGTCTTTGTCCATGGTCACTTCGCCCATGGGGTCGCTCACTTCGTTTTCGGGCAGGTCGCCTACGGTTTCGTTCCTGCGGTGCAGACGGACAGCCATCAGTTTCTTCAGCACGGTTTCGATGGTCTTCTCGTTCCCGGCGCTGAACAGGTTGGCCAGATACTGCATGGGTAGCCTGGATTTTTCGATGGCGCCCCAGAATGACTCGCTGGTGGTTTCGTATGTGCCGTTTTCCACGAAAGCCATGGTAGGCAGCAAGGGCGGCACGTAAAACAGGTTGGGTAGCGTCCTGAACTCGGGATGCAGTGGCAGGGCCAGTCCCCACTTTTTGACAAATTTGTAAACCGGCGATTTTTGTGCCGAGGTCAGTGTGGACTCGGGAATACCGTTGGCCCGGGCCATCTTGATGACCATCGGGTCGTTGGGGTCCAGGTAGATGTCCAGTTGCTTTTGTACCAGTTCGCTTTCGTCGCAGGAAGCGACGGCTTCGATCTTGTCGGCATCGTACAGCAGCACGCCCAGGTAGCGGATGCGTCCCACGCAGGAGTGCATGCACGCCGGGGCCTGTCCCGACTCCACGCGGGGATAGCACAGCAGGCATTTTTCCGATTTGCCTGTATTCCAGTTGTAGTAGCTCTTTTTGTACGGACAGGCCGTTACGCACATGCGCCAGGCGCGGCATTTTTTCTGGTTGATGAGCACGATACCGTCTTCGCCCCTTTTGTAAATGGCGCCCGACGGACAGGCCGCCACGCAGGCCGGATTGAGGCAGTGGTTGCAAATGCGCGGCAGGTAGTGGAAACTCATCCGTTCCAACTGGAACATGGCTTCCTGCTCGGCCGCCGAAAGGTTTTGCGAATTGACATCCTTTCGGGCGTACTCCTGGCTGCCGCCCAGGTCGTCGTCCCAGTTGGGGCCGGCTTTGGGCGTGATGGGCTCACCGGTAATGAGTGAAACCGGACGGGCTACGGGCTGGTCGTCGCCTTCCTCGGCCTCAAACAAATGTTCGTATTGATAGGTCCACGGTTCGTAGTAATCGTCAAGTACGGGCATGTTCGGGTTGTGGAACATATTTTTCAGTCCCTTGAACTTGCCGGCGCCTTTCAGCGTGATGGATTTGCCTTTTTTCTCCCATCCTCCTTTGTATATTTCCTGGTCTTCCCACTTGCTCGGATAACCTGTTCCGGGCTTGGTTTCCACATTGTTCCACCACATGTATTCGGCCCCCTTGCGGTCGGTCCAGATGTTTTTACAGGCGATGGAACAGGTATGGCATCCGATGCATTTGTCAAGGTGGAATACCATTGCAATTTGTGATCTAATATCCATGTTTTAGCGTTGTTTTAAAATTCGACTTTATCCATTTTCTGAATCAGGACGTGGGTATCGCGGTTCACGCCGACAGGTCCCCAGTAATTGAAATGGTATGTAAACTGGCCGTAGCCACCCATCATCAGGTTGGGTTTAAGGTGTATCCTGGTGAAGCTGTTGTGTCCGCCGGCACGCCTGTTGCCCCTCACCTGCGACTTGGGTACCGAGTAGGTGCGCTCGGGTGAGTGGTAAACAATGCAGATGCCTTTGGGAATACGGGCACTCACGCAGGCGCGGGTGCAGTACACGCCATTGTCGTTGAATACTTCCACCCAGTCGTTGTCTTTGATGCCCAGCTCGGCGGCGTCTTCTTCACTCAGCCAGCAGGGCTCCATGCCGCGCGAAAGGGTCAGCATCCGCAAGGTGTCGCCGTAAGTGGAGTGAATGTGCCACTTGCCGTGGGGAGTAAGCACGTTCAGTACTTTAGCCCTGCCTGTCGCCACAGAAGTACGCAGTTCGCCGTAAACTTCGGGTTTGGGTGAGGGCTTGTAGGTAGGCAGGTGCTCGCCAAAGCTGATGTAACCCTCGTGGTCGAGGTAAAAGTGCTGCCGTCCCGTGAGGGTGCGCCAGGGTACCAGCCGCTCCACATTGTAAGTGTAGGCGGAGTATGCCCTGCCACCGGTAAGCAATCCCGACCAGACGGGGGAATTCAAATAACGGTGTGGTTTGGCTTGCAGGTCTTTGTAATTCATCCTGACGTTTTTGTTGCCTTCCGAAAGGTCGCAAAGCGTCAGCCCGGTTTTCTTTTCGGCGACCTGATAAGCCCTGTGAGCCAGTTCGCCGTTGGTCAGGCTTGACAGGTGAAGAACGGCATTGGCGGCTTCTTCATCTTCGTAAATGGATGGGTATTCTTTGCCTTCAAGTTGGCTCACGTGCTCCCTGTCATCCAGCATTTGCTCGTAAAAGTCGGCACACTGGTAACTGTTGCCGTGGGCACCCAGTCCGTTTTTGATGTTGGGTCCCAGCCGGATGAATTTGTCGTAAACTTTGGTGTAATCCCTTTCAACAACCACAATGTTGTGCATGGTTTTACCGGGGACGGGTTCGCATTCGCCCTTGCTCCAGTCCTTGACTTCCGGTTGGGCCACCTCGCCGGCGCTGTCGTGGGCAATGGGCACATTCACGATGTCTTTGACCGGCTTCGGCAGGTGTTTCTTTGCCATTTCGCTAGTGGCTTTGGCAATTTCCCTGAATATCACCCAGTCGCTTTTGGATTCCCAGACGGGGTCGATGGCCGCCGACAGCGGATGGATGAAGGAGTGCATGTCGGTGCTGTTGAGGTCGGTTTTTTCGTACCACGAAGCCGCAGGCAGCACAATGTCGGAATACAGGGCCGAGGTGTCCATCCTGAAATTGAGGTTGACCACCAGGTCCATTTTGCCTTTGGGGCTTTCGCTGCGCCATTTGATGTCTTTTACAAAACGGTCGGCCACCTCATCAGCCACGGCGTTGTGGTGGGTGCCCAGGTAGTGGTTCATGAAGAATTCATGCCCTTTGGCACTGGACATCAGGGCATTTCCGCGCCAGATGTACCACACCCGCGGGAAACTTTGTTCACCGTCAGGATCAGCTACGGCATGGAGCAGCTCTTTGTTCTTCAGTTTTTCAACCACATATTTTTTAATATCCTCATCATTTGCAGCACCTGCTTTTTCAGCTTCTTTGACGATTTCCAGGTTGCTTTTGTTGTACTGAGGGTAAAAAGGCATCCAGCCGTTGCGAACAGCTTTCACGACCATGTCGGCCGAGTGCATACCCGAAAACTCATTTTTGGGAACGGTGTTGTAATCGGCCTGGTTGCCATCGTAGCGCCACTGGTCGGAATTGATGTAATGCCAGATGGGCGTTTGCTGGAGCCGTGGGGGCGCCTGCCAGTCCTTACCGGACATGATGGCGCCCCACGAATCGCTCGGTGCTAACTTTTCCTGTCCTACGTAGTGGTTCATCCCGCCGCCGTTGACGCCGACACAGCCGGTGAGCATCAGGGCCATGGTGCCGGCACGGTAAATCAGGTTGTTGTGGTACCAGTGGTTGATGCCGGCGCCAATGATGATGCTGCACTTACCGTTGGTGGTTTCTGCAGTGCGGCTCCATTCGCGGGCAAACTGCATGACGGTTTTCGGGCCGATGCCGGTGAAAATCTCCTGCCATGCAGGGGTGTAGGCTGCTTTTTTGTCTTCGTAGTCTTTGGGGTATTCGCCACCCAGTCCGCGGTCAACACCGTACTGAGCCATGATCAAATCGTAAACAGTGGTTACTTTTACCGTACCGTCAGCGGTTTTGATGTGTTTAACAGGTACGCCGCGCTGTGCGGCTGTGTTGTTGCCGTATTCAACAAATTCAAGCCGGAGCACTTCGTCATTGTTGTTCAGCAGCGTAAGCAGGGGATCGTAGGCTTTTCCGGTTTCGGCATCTTCGTACTTCAAATTCCAGTTGCCGTCTTTGCCGTCCCAGCGGTGACCCGAGCTGCCGCCGGGGCAAACAACGTCGCCGCTTTCGGCATCGATGTTCAGGAACTTACACTCGCCTTTTTCGATGTCTTTGTATTTTTTGATCCTGCCGGCACGTAACAATCTTCCGGGAACAAGTTTTCCGTCTTCTTCGTTGATCTCCACCAGGAAAGGGCTGTCGGTATAACGTTTGGTATAATCAATAAAATAAGGTGTCTGCTTTTCGTGATGGTACTCTTTTAATATAACGTGTACCACGGCCATCCAGAAAGCGCCGTCCTGTCCGGCATGTACCGGCACCCATTTGTCGGCGTACTTGGCCACCATGTTGAAATCGGGTGAAAAGACCACCGTCTTGGTACCGTTGTGACGTGATTCGGAGAAGAAGTGCACGTCGGGTGTACGGGTCATCCCCAGATTGGCGCCCATGCAGGCGATGAATTTGGAATTGTACCAATCGGCGCTCTCGGCCACGTCGGTCTGCTCGCCCCAGATCTCGGGGAAAGAGTTGGGCAGGTCGCAGTACCAGTCGTAAAAGCTCAGGTTGACACCGCCCATCAGTTGCAGGAATCGCGAACCGGCGGCATAGCTGAGCATGGACATGGCCGGGATGGGGGAGAAGCCCACCAGCCGGTCGGGACCATATTTTTTGGTTGTGTAGATATTTGCTGCCGCGATGATTTCCTTGGCTTCGTCCCACGAAACCCTTCTGAAACCGCCCTTACCGCGCGCACGCTGGTAACGGGCGCGGATTTCAGGATTTTTCTGAATGTTTTCCCAGGCTTTGACAGGATCGCCGGTTTTGTCTTTTTCTTCGTTAAACAGGTCGATGAGCGCACCGCGTATCATGGGATACTTCACCCGGATGGGGCTGTACAAATACCATGAAAACGAAATGCCGCGCTGGCAGCCGCGGGGTTCGTAGGGGGGCAGTGATTTTTCAAGCAGCGGGTAGTCCAGGGCCTGGGTTTCCCAAACCACAATGCCGTCTTTGACATGGATGTTCCAGCTGCAACCGCCGGTACAGTTCACCCCGTGAGTGCTTCTGACCACTTTGTCGTGTTGCCACCTGTTTCTGTAAAACTCCTCCCACTGGCGGGTTTTGGGAGAGATTAAATCTTTGATCCAACTCATAAAAACAATATCTTAAGTTAGTTAATTACTTTGGAAGGTCTGCTCAAAATGTCGTGGTTGACGGCGAGCCTTTTCCGTTTGAAATAAAGTATGATGGTGCTCATAAAAATCGCAATAAAGGCAAGGATGCCGAAAATGCCGAAAAACATGCTAAAATCGGCAGGCACCTGGTAGATGCGCTGCTCGCTTACTGATTTGAGATAGGCCGTCAGGTCGATGACTTCCTCTTCCGTCAACGGGTGATTTTTGTAAGCGGCCTGCATGACCGGGAACGGCGGGTTTTTAACGATGGCCGAAACCCCGGCAGTGCCTATGTTCTCGTAGGTCTGGCTAAGGTCTTTGGCCAGTGTGCCGCTGCTGAAGATTCTTTCGTCCCTGACCTTGTGGCAGGAAGCGCAGGAGGGGCCACCGTTGCTCAGCCGGCGATGACCGTCAAACAGACTGGCGCCGTTGGCAACATTGTCCGGTGTGG
The DNA here is from genome assembly GCA_024276895.1 of Bacteroidota bacterium. Lineage (GTDB taxonomy): Bacteria > Bacteroidota > Bacteroidia > Bacteroidales > F082 > B6-G9. The sequence continues at coordinate 2,563 of JAJRWG010000072.1, read as the reverse complement.
TTTCAGCTAAAATATCTGTCGCAGGCGTTGCTGCTGTTGCACTGCCGCCCGATCCGCCCTGGCTGCCCTGGCTGATGTAATCCAGCACTGCCATAATCTGGTCATCGGAAAAGTTGTTGTCGGGCATCATAATCCGGTTGTACTCTTCAAAGATTGCAACGGCATCCGCATCGCCGGATTTAATTACCGATGTGGATGACTTGATGAAAGCCAGCAGCCATTCCTTACTTTGTTTTTGGGTAACATTCTGCAGGTCGGGTCCCACAAGCCGGCCTTTTCCAATGGTGTGGCAGGCGGCGCATGTTTTCTTGAAGATGTCCTCCCCTTCGCCGGCAAGCACAACGGAGGACACAGCAAACCCGATAATCAGGAGTAAATACTTCATGGGGTAAATATTCATGGGAAATAGACGATTTTTTTTGCGGTGTAAAATTAATATGAAAATGTTTCAAATCATATAAAAGTATGAGCCAAAACATAATTTAGAGTAATTCTAAATACAGAGAAATACGTAAAGTGCTGAAATAAAAATAGAAATGTGTGGGGTGACGGTTTTTGCGGAATTTTATAAAATCACAGAATGTGATTTATATCATTCAATTGCCGCTGCGCCGGACTTCCGGGGCGATTTGCTTAGGCAGGGGTGGATTTCTTAAAAAGTACTGCTGCTACCCCGGATACAATACTCACCAGTTCAATAGTCGTCTGACCACTATTGCTGAAGTATCCTGCATTGAGAATTTTTCCTGCAGTGGTCTGACGACTTTCCACAGGTGCTCTGACGACCTTCTAAAGCTTCAGTGCCTTTGGGTAAAGGATGTTGTTTTCGAGGTGGACATGCACGTGCAGGTCGTCTTCAAATTGTTCCAGAAGCTGGAATGTTACACGGTAAGTGTTGCATGCATCCTCAGGCAGACGGTAACCGCCGGTCATCCGGTTGATCTCGTCCATGGCACCGCCGGCAAAGTCGTGCTCGCCTGCCATGCGTTCGATTTCCGACTTTATTAATATCCTCAGCTTTTCAGAGGGATTGTTGAGGGCTTCCTTGATCGCGGGAAACAATACTTCCTCTTCCTTTTTCAGGTGTTGCATCAGTTCATCGTTAATTTTCGCAAACAATCCGGCAACCTCAACCAGTTCCGGATGGTTGTCGCCATGCACCGTGGCAATCTTTTGTGTATAGAACAAGAGTTCGGGCAAGGTTTTCAGCACATATTTGTGGTGGGTGTTCTTGATGTAATCGGAAAGGAAGTCAAGTTCCCACTCTTTGAAATTTTGCGACGGACTTAAAGGCACACTTTCCAAAGCTTTGATTTTTCCGACAAGGACCTCCTGGTCGATGCCCTTTTCGCGGCAGGCTTCCGAAATGGGCTGATTGCCACCACAGCAAAAGTCGATGCCGTGTTCTTTAAAGATTGATGCCGTTCTGAAGTCGTTGGCCACGATCTCGCCAACGGTGAGCGATTTGTTTTTTTCCGGTTCCATGAAACTGTTGTTTTACATTTCCGGCAAAGGTACAAAGATTTTAATAAAAGATATAAAGGTCTTTTTATATTTTAATCGGTGTTTTTGTTTTCGGTCTAAGGTTCTCAGAGAACCTATGATTTTCAGGAGTGCTTTACATTTTCGTTTGATTGTTCAGGGGGGATATCTTTTGCCGGACTCTAAGCCCGGCAGTGCATGAAAGCACAAGGTTCCCATCAAAGATTCATCAATTTTACCATCTCTGCCGGTGATACTTTCAACTTTGGGCAGGCAGGTCATTCAGCAGCATCTCCGGTTTGCCGCGGGCATCCTGCGCGTCGTCGATGATGATGGAGGTGATTTTTTCTTTCATAACGCTATGTAATTTTCGAGGAAGGAACGTAAGCTGCATACACGCGTATTTTTATTTATCATATATTCCGTTGTGTTCGGGGTGATTACAAAATTCATTCTTGCACCTATATCTTCAAATGATATTAAATTTCCTTTGGTAAGTTTTGGCGCCGCTGCATATTTTATTTCAATGGCGTAAACGGGTTTAGTTGATTTGGCAAGGACAAGGTCGCACTCTGCACCCTGGTGTGTCCTGTAAAAAAATGCCTGATAATCCGTTTCCGTCAGTTGGAGTATTTGTTCTATGGCATAACCTTCAAACGAGTTGCCTTTTATGGGATTGCTATCCAATTCATTTTTGTTATCAACATTCAAAAGATTATGAAGTATTCCGGTGTCTCTTATGTACAATTTCGGTGCTTTAACGATTCTTTTTTTCACATTGGGAAAATAAGGGAGCAATTGCCTGACAAGGTAGGCGTTCTCAAAAAAGTTCACATATTTCTTAATGGTCGTTGAACTTAACTCAAGCGATTTGCCAATATTGCTGTAGTTCACTACCTGGCCATGCGAATGAGCAAGCATAGTCCATAAATTTCTCAGCATTTTGACCCCGATATTCAGTCCCAGCATAGGTAAGTCCCGTTCAATATAGGTTTTGATAAAGTTATTGAGCCACTGCCGCCATAATCTGTTGGTTGGCGCCAGGAATGCATTGGGAAATCCACCCCGGAGACAATGCTTG
>JAJRWG010000071.1 GCA_024276895.1 Bacteroidota bacterium | reverse complement strand
GGTGCAAAAATAAGAACTGTGGATTAGCAAAAACCACTCCGGGCAGATTTTAAAGAATATTTGGCGGCTGATGTTTACAACTTGATTTTTTGTTTTAACTTTGAACCAAATGTCATCAATCTGATTTTAGGTCATGGCAACGAAAGAAAAAGCAGCTGTAACAACCGAGTTGGACCAGCTAAAAGACGACGGTCATAAACTGGTTCTTTTTAACGATGATTTTAACACTTTCGATTTCGTGATCAAAACACTGATTGAGGTTTGCGATCACGACGCCATTCAGGCTGAAACCTGTGCATGGATTACCCATTTCAAGGGAAAATGCGTGGTAAAAAAAGGCAGCCTGAGCAGTCTGAAACCCTGTTTCAAAGAAATGTCGAACAGGAATCTGACGGTGGAGATTCAATAAATTAGTGAACAGGCTTGATGCTAAAAGAAAGAGTTAATTCAAAATAAATATGGAAAAGTACATCGTTATTACGCTTATTATTCTTGGAATGACATTATGGGTTTGGGCTGTTGCCGACATTTTGCGTACGCAGTTCGACAGTATAGGCGTAAAAATGATCATGCTGTTAACGGTAACGGCCTTCCCCGTCATGGGACCAATTGTTTACTTTCAGTTAAAGGCTAATTTTAAATACAGGGAAAGGCGAAAGTTTCGACCTGACTTTAATAAAAGATAAAACCATGTGGTCAGTAATCATCATTCTCATCCTTGTCGGGCTGGCGCTGCTGGTACTGGAAATACTGGTTATCCCGGGTACTGGTGTTGCAGGCATCGTTGGTTTTGCATCTATGGCGGCAGGCATCTGGATGGCATACACGAGGCAGGGCCTGCTGGCAGGAAACATCACACTGCTGGTGACCCTGGGGATTAACCTGGTGGGCTTGCTGTTGGTGCTGCGATCCAAAACATGGAACAAGGCGATGCTCAAAACCAGGATCGACGGCAAAGTGAACACCATTGCTGCCGGCGCTTTAAAAGTGGGCGACAAGGGAACAACGACAAGCCGTTGCGCACCCATGGGCAAAGCGCTTTTTAACGACACTTTCTACGAAGTGAATGCCCAGGGGGAGTTCATTGACCCGGAACAAGACATTGAAATCACCAAAATATCAGGAAATAAAATCTTTGTTAAACAACTTAAAAAATAGTCATGGAAAACTTATATGTAATTATCGCGATGGGCGTAGGCGCCATCTTTTTGCTTTGGGTCCTGTTTTATTTTATTCCAGTGGGACTGTGGTTTACCGCCCTGGTTTCGGGGGTACGCATTTCACTCCTGCAACTGGTGCTGATGCGCTGGCGTAAAGTACCGCCCGGCATTATCGTCAACAGCCTGATAGCAGCCACCAAAGCAGGCCTTTTCCTGAAACGCGATGACCTGGAGGCCCACTTCCTGGCCGGAGGCCATGTGCAATCGGTCGTCAATTCGTTGATATCGGCCGACAAAGCCAATATCGAACTTACTTTTAAGACAGCCACGGCCATCGACCTGGCAGGACGAGATGTGCTTGAAGCCGTACAAATGTCGGTAAATCCCAAGGTAATCGACACCAAAAGGGTGGCTGCCGTGGCCAAGGATGGCATCCAGTTGATTGCCATGGCGCGTGTAACTGTCCGTGCCAACATCGACCAGTTGGTAGGTGGCGCCGGCGAAGACACGGTGCTGGCCCGTGTGGGCGAGGGCATTGTTTCTTCCATTGGTTCGGCCAACTCGCACAAAGAAGTACTGGAAAATCCTGACAGCATATCCAAGGTGGTGCTCTCCAAAGGTCTGGACTCGGGGACTGCTTTTGAGATCCTTTCCATCGACATTGCAGATATTGACATCGGTAAAAACATCGGTGCCGAACTGCAAATGGACCAGGCCAATGCCGACAAGAATATTGCCCAGGCCAAGGCCGAAGAACGCCGGGCCATGGCCGTTGCCGCCGAACAGGAAATGAAAGCCAAGGCACAGGAAGCACGCGCCAACGTCATCCAGGCCGAAGCCGAAGTACCCAAAGCGATGGCTGAGGCTTTCCGCTCGGGCAACCTGGGGATCATGGATTACTACAAATTCCAGAATATCCAGGCCGATACCAAAATGAGGGATGCCATTTCTGACAATCCCCCGGACACACAGGAGTAAGCAAACAAAACCGTAAGTTAGCAACCTTAGGGTAGTAAAGTTTTTCAACAGCCTGAAACTTTTGGAAGGGCTGTCTCAAAAGGCTTATTGTTAACAATTGTTTACCTAAACACCCTTACAACAGCTTATCGGGAATGCATCACAGCGTTCCACCGGTTAGGCACTCAGGGATACAAAGAACTCATCCTTCAGGTAAGGGTTGGATTCAATGTTGAGAGTCAGGCAGGATTTTTTCCAAAAGTACTATTCACAGTGCCGGAGGCGCATCAAACACTTTAAATATGATAGCCATTTTGAATAAAAAAATTATCCTTAAAAAATATCACGGTGCTCCGCACCTCCATCCGAATTTTGGTTTTGTTGCTACAAAGATTTGCGGTGCGCTGCACCTGCAACCCGGCCTGGACAGAACGTTTGTCCGGGTGGGCAGAACCAGTCTGAATACCTCAACCGGAGAGAACACTCCGGTAATTCATTCAGCGCCGGAGACCCCGTTTGAATCCGAAAGAAAACAAGGAGAAGCCCTTTCTCCCGGGAAGCCTTTCAGCGCCGGAGGCGCATAATATTTATAGCAAAACAAATGGCATCCATGTCAGGTGCGGAGCACACCGTGCTATTTTTTTCAGTCACCGGCAGGGAATCTTGAAACAGACTCTTTTTCAAATAGACCATACTGTAGCTTAGTTAGGTGCTGCCGGCGGGTTTCGCCGATTTACGGTAAACGAGCAAAATAAAAAGCCTTCAAAAACGTTTCAATACTGAAATGATAAAAAGCAAGGATCTGGTCAGGGAGCGTTTTAACGAATTGTTGGTTTCCAGTGCGCAACCCTTAAACCAAAAAGATAAAGACGACCTCCACAGGGCATTTGACCTGGCTGGTAAAGCTTACGCCGGTTTAACCCGCACCGACGGAAGTCCCTACATCCTGCACGAGTTGGACGTTGCGATCACAGCCATGAAAGAAATCGGGCTGGGACCGACTTCGGCCATCTGCGCCCTGCTGCACGGCCTCAACCTGAAGTCGGATTACACCATTTCACAAATCCGGCAGTACTTTGGCGACAATGTAGCCGACATTGTGGAAGGTTTCAGCAGGATATCGGAACTGCAAACCGAGCGCATTTCCTTTCAGTCGGATGCCTTCCGTACCCTTTTCCTTTCGTTGGTTGACGACATGCGCGTCATCCTCATCCGGCTGGCGCACCGGCTCAACGACATCAGGAACATCGAACTACTAGGTAAAAAACGCGAGCTGTTCATCAACGAAATCAAATACATTTACATACCCATCGCACACAGGCTGGGCCTTTACAACATCAAAACGGAATTTGAGGAAAGGCTGATGCGCTTTGAGCATCCCGACATTTACCAGGCCATCAGCGAAAAGATCAAGCACTCCAGGGCTAAACGGGAAGTGTTCATCCAGGATTTCGTTCGTCCCCTCGAACGCGAACTTGCCAGGCAATATCTTGATTTTGAGATCAGGTGGCGTACCAAATCAGTGCCATCTATCTGGGCAAAAATGAAACGGCAGAATGTTGAATTCGACGAAGTTTACGACCTTTTTGCTATCCGCATCGTGCTTAACTCCAAAAAAAGCAAGGAAAAGGAGGACTGCTGGAAGGTGTACTCCATCATCACGAACATTTACCCGCCCAATCCGCAACGCCTGCGCGACTGGATAAGCACACCCAAGGCCAGCGGCTACGAGTCGCTCCACACCACCGTCATGGGACAGGGCAACCGCTGGGTAGAGGTGCAGATACGTACGCGGCGCATGGACGAAATTGCCGAAAAAGGACAGGCCGCCCACTGGCAGTACAAGGGGGTGATGAACAAAAAAAATACCGAAGACTGGCTGAACCAGGTGCGCGACATCCTGGAAAACCCGGATCAGATCCTTCACGACCAGGCTTACCGCAGTGGCAAAAACGGCAAAACCGAAAGCATCTTCGTTTTCACCCCAAAGGGCGACCTGAAGCAATTGCCCAGGGGTTCCACCCTGCTGGATTTTGCATACGAAATCCACACAGGCCTTGGCGCAAGCTGCACCGGTGGCAAAGTCAACGACAGGCTGGTGCCCATCAGGTACGTGCTGAAAAACGGCGATAAGGTGGACATCATCACTTCAAAAAAACAGAAACCCAAACTGGACTGGATCGGCTTTGTCGTAACCAATAAAGCCAGAATCCACATCAAACGCCAGTTAAAGGAAGAAAAATTCAGGGAAGCCGAGCAGGGGAAAGCCTTGCTGAACCGCAAACTGAAGAACTGGAAGATCAGAAGTTCCGACGACCTGATCAACCTGCTGGTGAGGCATTATAAACTGGATACGGGCATCGATCTGTACTACCTGATCGCCAAAGAAAAGATATACCTGGCCGACATCAAAAGAACCATCCACAAACTTCTTGAAAAAGAAAACGGAAACGCCAGACCCGTGGAAACGGTTTCAAAACCGGAAGAGAAGCCTCTGCCTGCCGGGGAAACAGAGCCCGACGAAACCATTTACATCGGCGAAAATCTGAAGAACGTGGACTACCGACTGGGAAAATGCTGCAACCCCATACAGGGCGACAATGTTTTCGGCTTTGTGACCACCCAGGGCGGCATCACCATCCACCGCAACAACTGTCCCAATGCCAAGCGCATGCGCGACCGCTATCCTTACCGGGTGCTGGCCGTCAAGTGGGTGCAGCGCGAGGATGCTTCCTTCTCCCCCATTAACCTGCGCATCACCGGTACCGACGAACTGGGCGTCGTGGGCAGCATCACGGGTGTGGTGGCCAACGACCTCCGGATAAAAATGCGCGCGGTGAATTTCACCACTAAAGGCAGGCATTTTGACGGACGCATTACCGTACTTGTCAAAAACATCAACCACCTGAACGAGTTGATCGCCAAGATCAAAAAGGTGGAAGGCGTAGAGCGCGTATTGCGTGTTAAATGAAACGGGATTCCCCACTGGCTCCCCGCAGGCTTAAGTCTGCGCCCTCACTGGCTTAAGTTTGCAACTTAAGCCCTGCACACCGCTCATGTTCAATGGATTAAGCTGCCAGCCCAAAACTATTTAGTCGTCAGACCACTGAAGAAAACATTTTCAGAGCAGTGAATGTTGGCAAAAGTGGTCAGACGACTTTACCTTCAAAGAGTTGAAGTTACAAACTTCAACCAGTGAGCGTTTCGTCATCAGACCACTGCCCTCCTTACAAGGGTTCTCAAGAAAAATGTACTTTTAGGTCCGTTTTAAATCCGCTCCCCCGGGCCGGAACCGATGCGGGGTACAGCAAAGCAAGAACAAATTAAAACTTAAGATCCCATGAAACGACCAACACTCCTTTTGCGCTTGTCGGGCTTCTGCCTGTTTTTTATTACGATGACCGTCTTTTCCCAAACCCTGAACCGCGAAGATATTGGCAATAACCTCCGCACGGCAAACAACCGCCTTCAGCAGCAATTCGTGCAAAACACGGAATCCCAGGCCAGTAAGCCAAGCTCAAATGCAAGGTCCGAAGCCCTGCAAAGAACGCTGACACACATTCTCGACATCAGGGACAGACTGGCGGAACTGAGGTCGTTCACTGCTTCACCCGACACCCTTTACTTTGGCGACACCCTGGTTATCGGTTTTACCCCCGGCGACTCGCTGGTGATTGATTCCACCTGGCTTCAACCCGGACCCATCATCGTTCTGGGCGACGGCCTGCTCAGATTCAGGAACGCCAGCGCGACCATCCTGGGCAATCTCTATGCCCTTGACAACGCACGCATCATCGCCGATTCATCCCTCCTTTACTTCCCCCAGCAGTTTTTTTACCAACGGATCGTCCTGCTCACGGGGCACTCACGCATGGAGGTGCACAATTCAACCCTCGATTTTGGCGGTTTGGTGCACAACTGGGCAACCACCGATTCGGCCGTGCTTTTGTTCGACAATGTGACCAAACCCGACTTCTCCACCGTGGGCATGTACGGACAATCCAGCATCCTGATCGACTCGGTGAGCCTTGCCGGCGAATTCGTCATCGACGACAGCGTCCACCTGCAAATTGAACGTGCCCAAACTGTGCTGCTGTGGCACCAGTTTGACGACGGGGCGGAG
>JAJRWG010000070.1 GCA_024276895.1 Bacteroidota bacterium | reverse complement strand
TACGTAGCCATGACACGAAGCGCATATAACAGAAAGATACCAAAGATCAATTATGAAACTAAAAAATTACGATGGGAAGAATGAATGGAAGCTCGCTCCGGCTACGCCTCCGCTTCGCTTCCATTCATTCAAAAAAAAAAAGAAAAATAATGTTTAACTTTGAATTCAAAATAAAAGAGCATTACACACTTTTTGGGATACTACCGTTCAGGAATGCAGCAACTATTTTAAAAACATTATTGAAAATCAAAAGCGATTTGATAAAATGTTTCAAGGCAGAATATTTCAGATTAATTATAGAAACCTCATAAATTCAACCAAAGAAAAAACACTTGAAGACATATTGGGATTTATCGGTATTGAAAAAATAGCCCTGACAACAGAAACCAATAAAAACAAAAAGATAAAATTTATTGACTGTATTACGAATTATAATGAACTTGAAAATCATTTTAGAAATACGGGTTATGCAGAACATTTTAACGAATAATCCGCACAGTAGTCGTCCAGATTGCCAAGCCATACATGCCAGAGGTTAAACCAAAGCTTGGCAAAGAGTGTGACTGCTCTACCACTATAAAGGAAGAAGAAACAACGAAGGCACAACAAAGGAGATGCGTAATGATGGTAATATACTAAATATGTGCATCCTAGCATTAAACAAAATTAGTAGCAAACTGAAAATGCGAAGTTTCAAAATTCCGCAAGCTGCATAGTCAAATCGTTTAAATGCGTTGAATGGAATATCGAATATCGATCAACGAATGTTGAATTTTGAAGGGATGAACAGTGTAAGTCGTTCCCCGGTTTAAGCGTCCACGCTTAAACCCTATGCCGAAAAACAATAGTTTTTAACACGTTTTAAAACCAACCACTGTCTTGAAAAATAGAAAAGTCCGTTTTCAAAACCTCGGCCGCATCCCGTACAAAAAAGCATGGGATTTGCAGGAAACGTACTTTGCCGCAATTCTTGCCGTCAAACAGGCCAACAAAGAACGTCGGGAAAAACAGCCCGCCCCAAACCACCTGCTGTTTTGCGAGCATCCTCCCGTTTACACCCTGGGCAAAAGCGGAAAGCCTGAAAATCTGCTGCTGAGCGAGGCGCAACTGAAAGCCAAAGGCGCTGAATTTTACCGTATCAACAGGGGAGGAGACATCACTTTTCACGGACCGGGTCAAATCACGGGCTACCCCATCCTTGACCTGGAAAATTTCGGTCTGCCCATCAAGGATTACATTTACGGACTGGAAGAGGTGATGCTCCGGGTGCTGCAAACATTCGGCCTGCACGGCCAACGCTCCGAAGGGGAAACCGGCGTCTGGCTCGATGCCGGAAGCCCGGAGAAGGCCCGGAAAATCGGTGCCATCGGTGCGCGCATCAGCCGGTTGGTCACCATGCACGGCTTCGCCTTCAACGTCAACACCGATCTTGCTTTCTACGATTACATCATCCCCTGCGGCATCCGCGACAAGGGGGTTACCACCTTGCAAAAAGAGCTGGGAAAAACCGTTGAACCGGCAGAAGTGCAAAAACTGCTGCTGAAAGCCTTTGAATCGGTTTTCGGAATGGAATTCGTTTAAGCCAGTACTGTCCGCAACACTTCCATGGATTTCATTTCGCCGAAACCGGGCAGGTGGAGGCGGTAGTAGGTGTGCAGCACTTCCAGCAGTTGGCGGCGGTTGCTGTTGTTCAGCGGAAGCTTTCCGCTGTCTTCAAAATTGCACTGCTGAAGTTGTTCCAGTTTGTCCACGCTTTCACCGCTGAGGAATTGGGGGTGGCCGGGGGCCGAAACCGTGAACACACCTTCCTGCAAGTCGAAAAAACCGTACTGCTGACCGGGGTTCCAGCGGGGGTAAAAGCCGAGAAAACGACTCAGCTGCAACATGAAAACCAAGTGAAAATTGAGCGTTCCCGTTGTGTTCATGTCGAACCAGGTCAGGCTGTTGAACAGCCAGTCGAACAGCGGCTTGTTGGGCGTTTCTTCGCGGATGGAACGGTAGAGCAGTTCGTTGAGGAAAAACAACACGGAGCGTTTTTCCATCTCCAGCGGGATGCTTTGGTAAGCATAGGCCACCCTGATCTCTTTCAGGTGGTTCATGGTTTTATTTTCCTTGTGCGACACCACCAGTTCCAGCAGGGTCAGTGGCTGGAAAAGGGCGGGTTTGTTTCGCGAACTGCGACTGCGCACTCCTTTCACCATGTAGGATTGCAGGCCGAATTCCTCGGTAAATATTTTGGCCACAATGCTCGATTCGGAATACTTGACCTGTTTAAAAACGATGCCCCGGGTGGTGTAAAACATACTGCGAAGATAATAGCTGCCGGGGAATAATCATTTCATGCCTTTGCAAAAACCGCCTTCTCGCCGCCAGAAATTTAATAAGGCATTAATCGAATGGTTACTAATCAGTGCTAATAGGAAACCTGGGATATATTGAAAATTCAAAAAATGAATTCCATTAAATCCCCTCCGCTGGAGGGGCGAAGGGGTGGGTCAAATTAAAAAAAGCTTATTCATTTTTTGAATTTCTAAAAACAGACTAACTACTTGATTTATAAAACACAACTTTAGCTTTGAAAAGGAAATATCAGCAAATAAATGATATTGTTTTTTATAACCTACCCCTGCACCCCTTCCAAAAGGGGATTTTAAGGTATTTATTTGCTGATATTTCCTGCTCTGACTCTGTTCCTTTATCATACTGATTAGTTACATCGAATGTCCCAAGAATTTTTTTGGCGTGCTGTGGTTCACAACTCCCGGTCAATGCACGCGCCGTTCCGGGCATGACAGAAAAAATAGCTGTTAAAATTCAGATGTGTTTGAAAATAGACGTATTTTTACAAAACATTCAAGTTTGCCTGAAAATATGAAAAACGTATTTGAAAAAAGAAAACAAACTACGAAACGATTTCGTCTTACTTGCGTTATCTAAAAAATGCGCTCATTTTCCACGAAACCGTAAGATATAAACTTCGTGGAAAGAAGGTTCTCGGAGGATTCAGAAAATATTACCTGAATGATGCGGTATTTAAGAATTACCTTTTCGGATACTATCCTTCCGACATCGGTTACAACCTCGAAAACCTTGTTTATCTGGAGTTAAAGCGGAATGGTTACCAAATCTTTACCGGTCAGCTTGATGCCCTGGAAATAGATTTTGTGGCAATGAAAACAGATAAAGCGATTTATGTTCAGGTGGCTTATTTATTAAATTCGGAAAAAACATTCGGGCGGGAGTTCGGCAATCTGTTGAGAATCAAAGACAATCATGAAAAGATTGTTGTTTCTTTGGATGACATTAAATTCTCCGGTTACGAGGGTATTCAACACCTCCGCCCCTGGGAACTGAAACTTGGGAGCTGATGAACCCGCTTAAAAGGAAACCGGGCCTGGCACCCGGAGTTTTCAGCGGGCAGGTGGCGAAGAATCATTCTTCCGGAACAAAAACCGCCGCCTCTCCGTCAAGAATTTCGTAGGGTACTTTGTCGATGTTCCACACAAACAAAATGCAGGTGTCGCTTTCGGGCGGCAGGTCTTTCACGTAAAGCAGGTTGATCATCGGTTTGTCAGGATCACGCCGGTCGGTGCGCAGCCAGTCGAATGTCACCCAAACGTAGGCAGTGTTTTATACAATTGTTTTTTTACGGTCAGTTGGTACCTGTAAGTGTTCAAGCATTTCATTTATTGCTACCTGATGGATAAACCCTTTTACAGAGAGGTCTTCATCCAAATCCGCCCAGGTAATTCCGATTCCTTTACTTATCAGTTGCCATTTTTTAAGTTCTTGCTCTGTTGCATCTTTCAGCCTTGGAAAATGAGAGATTTTGGATTCCAGTATTTTTCCGTTATTCAGGATCAGTCCGATCAGGTCAAGCTCTTTGTCAATGATTACATTTTTAATACGAAGACCTTTCTCAAAAATCAAAACATCCACAGGATCTTTCGCCCTGATGTCCATTCTCTTATTTCCCGAAGTGTTCATCCCATGCATTTTTTAGAAATTCCAAATTATTTTTTACAATCTCTTTGACTTCTTTCTGTTCTTTGGTAGTGAACCCGTAAAAATATTCTACTTCAACTGATGGTTCCAACCATATTTTACCAATTGCTTCTGCTCTTTCAATATGTACATGTTTCGGTTCAGTCCCTTCGTTGCTGAAAAAATAGAAGCGAGATCCTTTTATTCTAAGCAGTACCGGCATATCAATTGCAAAGTTAACAATATAATATTCAAGTTTGGTTCATCGTCATCGAATGGTGCAATACCGCGCGTTCTTTTCGTTCGCAAATCGTAGGCTCACGTTTTGTTGCCTGACAAATACAGAATTAACTCTGTCAACTTTGCATTTGCAAACGTATCCAGGCAAAATAATCATTCTTCCAGAACAAAAACTGCCGCCTCTCCGTCAAGAATTTCGTAGGGTACCTTGTCGATGTTCCAAACGAACAAAATGTAGGTGTCGCTTTCGGGCGGCAGGTCTTTCACGTAAAGCAGGTTAATCATCGGTTTGTCCGGATCGCGCCAGTCGGTGCGCAACCAGTCGAAGGGCACGCGTTCGTAGCGCAGTGTTTTTTTGTTTTTGTCTTTGACGGTGAACACCACCCAACTGTCGAAAGGCCTGGCCTGTGTGGAAACGTTCAGCCTGAAACTGACCACCAGCGACTTGCCTGCCAGCGTGTCTGCACGGCCCTTAAGCAGGGTGAAATACTCCCTGTCGGGTTTGGTTTTGTGGATGATGCCTGTTCTTGACTGAACGGGCCTCCTGTGCAGCAGTTGTTTTCTTTTCACCAGGTAAAAGCCTGTCTGCGGGTCGTAGTCGATGGAATCGTAAAGCGTGAACCAGTCGGGGTCGTTGTCGTAGCCTGTGATCTGGTAGTCGAGGTCTGTACTGGGGTAGCTGCGTGTGCTCATCTGGCTGAGCCGTCCGTCGTTCCTGAAATTCAGGTAGGACCAAAGCAGCTCCTTGTTGTGCGAACCCCCGACGGTTGCCGGCGGTTCGCCCGGCTGCCTGCTGTCAGCAACCTTGTCGTAAAAGCGCTGGAGGATGCGAAAATTTTCCAGCGAGTTGTGCGATAAATTGACGTTGGCGATAAAATGCAAGGGGAAGAAAAGCAACAGCCCTGCCATCACCACTAATGTTTTGTTCAGCCAGGGGGCTTTTGCCTGGTCGGCGACAAAAACCAGTGCACCCGTGAAAAAGGGAAAAAGAAACAAGCCCGCCCGGTCTTCGGGGAAATTGACACCGAAAATCCATGCATTGAGAAAAATAGCCGCCACGTTGCCAAGCAGTAAAAAAGCGAAAACCAGCTGCGGGTCATGAAAAATATTTTTCCAGTGGAAGCGGACAACCAACCAAAACAGAACGGTAACAATCACCACGAAATAAATGATCACCAAAATTTCAACCAGGCCCGATTCAAAGCCTGTCAGATACTTCACCAGCGACCAGATTGTAACTTCCCTGAAACCGGCAACCGAGCCGTAGTACAGAAGGCCTTTGGCTTTCATAAAAAACAGCAGTTTCACGAAAAAAGCGGCCGGCAGCAACCCGGCAAAAACCGTGGCACCGGCAGGCAGGGCAGCTTTTGGCCTGCCAACAAGGTTCAGCAACAAAAGTACGAGGATGATGAATTCGGAAATGATGAGGGTCAGGTTGGCGGTTACCGCCAGGTTGATGAAAAGCAGGGTGAGCAGGTAGTTTTTCAGAGAGGCTTTTTCCATGCTCTTCATCAGGTGCCAACTGCCACCGAACAGCAGTGCCATGGACATGCCGTACCCCCTGCTCAGACTGAAATAATCCACAAAACTGTGAGCCGTCAGCAGCGAGAGGATGAACACCCATCGCAGGTAGCTGTTACCGATTTGCCCGGCGATTTTGTACAGGTAAACAAAAAACAGTACCGAAACCAGCAGGTTGGGCAGTCGCAGCGCCAGGGGCGAGGCGCCGAACAACTTGTAACTGATAATCCCCAGTGCCGAGTTGAGGATGTGGTTGTTGGCATCCCAGTGTGCAAACCAGGGGAGAAACTCCCCTTTGTGGATGTAGTGGTAAAATGTGGCTACCTCGTCGTAAATGATGGGAACCTGCCAGGCCCGCAGCCAGAG
>JAJRWG010000069.1 GCA_024276895.1 Bacteroidota bacterium | reverse complement strand
GGACGACCGGCCTTCGTTTCAACATGAAAAAAAGTTTCATCAACCACATTGGCCAGCACACGGTAATTGTCGTTTTTCAGTCCGTGGTTTTGCATGGCACCGGCCAGGTTTTGGGTGACGGTGGTCACGGCCGAAGCACGCCGTACGACCAGCCGGGTCAGCCACTTTCGTAAGTTACCATTGAAGTCATCCGTCAACGGCAGGTAGCGTGACCAGTGCTCACTGACAAGGAAGGGCTTTCCGCGAAACCATTTGTGCCACAAAGCAATGAGACCCAGTCGTGTGAGTACGTGCACGTGGATGAGGTCGAAATCGCCTGTTTCCTGCCTGATGCGTTTTATTCCCTTTGCGTTGGCCCGAAAGAACCGGAAGGCTTTCCAGAGTCGGGTGATCAAAAGAAGGTTGATGCCCGGATTGTTGTAGTAAACCTCGGCGGTGGGCACATCCCTGACCCGGCGGTAAACAAGTTCGAAACCTTTAATCTTTTCATTTTCCACAACGTGGGTGTACACAACCCCCACAGGGCAGAACCTGTTCGCCGCTTCGGCATGGCGCTGAATAAACAGGCCGGGCATGGGGTCGTAGCGGTTGGGGTACCAGCGGGCAAGGTACAACACGACGGGTTTGTTTTTTGGGGTTTCGCTCATTCGTCAGGTTTTGCAGGCTGTCAGGCCATCAAACTTTCGACAAAGTTAACCGCATTTTTCAGACGTTCCCGCCCCTCACCGCTGACCACGGCAAAATTGAAGCCTTTTTCTTCAAGCGCCTTTCTGTAAAGCCCGAACAGCCTAAGCCTGTCGTGCGGGTTTTCGCGAAGAGGGTCCGGCTCCCAGGGCAGGTCGGGATAGCACAGCAGGTACAAATCGTAAACATGCTCTTCAAACTGTTCATCAATCCATCGCGGACAAGCGCCGAAAACAACCTCTGCCCATATCTTTGTCACGGTGAAATCGGTGTCGCAAAACAACAGACCCTTTGTCTTTCCGGCAACTCTCTCCTCGTTTTCGAGTTGTCCTTTGGCGATGGCAAGTATATCCCCGGCAGTGTATTTTCGCTCAAGTTGTGGTAAATAACTGCGCGAAAACTCGGGAACCCGGTTTGTATGAAAATAGGCGGCCAGTTCTTTTGCCAGCCGGGTTTTCCCGGTGGATTCGGGTCCGGTGATGGCAATCCTTTTAAGCACCGTTTGTTAAGTTTAATGCCTGTTTCCTCCATTCCAGATAACCCATCACTGCGATCACCAGGAAGATGGTGAACTGCAGGCTGGTAAAGACAAGCCCCTTGTAAAAATAGAGCGGTACGGAAATGACGTCGCCAACAATCCAGAAAATCCAGCTTTCCACTTTCTTCAGCGCCATTTGTCCCATGGCCACGATGAAAATGGCCGTTGTGAAGGTGTCAATGTAGGGGACGCCGGTAGCCCAGTAAGCATCATCATCGCTTTTAAAGTAGGTGAGCAGCAGAAGGATGATCACCAGCGAAGCGGCGAAAAACACGGCTGTTACCAAAAAACATTTTCCCCTGCAAAAGCTGACGGGCCTTTCTTTGTGGTTTTCGCCTTTTCGCGTCCACATGATCCAGCCGTAAACGCTCATTACGAAATAAAAAGCGTTGATGCCCATATCGGCGTAAAGCTGCGAGTTGAAGCAAATGTTGACGTAAATCAGTACGCTGATGATGCCTGTCGGGTAAACCAGGATGTTGACCTTTTTGGCGTACCAAACGCTCAGCAAACCGAAAAAAACAGCTACAAGCTCCAGCACCGAGGTGTTGACGAGGTTATCGTACAATGTCTGGGAAAAACTGTTAAGATCCACTGCTGACAACGTTTAGGTCGGCATTGATAATTTTCATCACAAAGACCGAATGAGGCAGTTCGAAAGACTTTCTGATTTCGCGGGTGAGCGTTTCCATCACTTTATCGTATTCGCCGAAAACCTGAGTGCTTATGCCGTTTGTTTTAACTACTATGTGACTGTGGGTGTTCAGCCGTTCGATAAAGTTTTTGATGTTGGGAATAAACTCGTCTTTCAACGGATAATAGCTGATTTCAACAGAAACATTCATGTTTTTACGCTTAATTATTAATAATTGTTCTAATTTAGGAGTTTCCAAAGGTAGTCAATCTTTGGTTTTTTTATTTTTGCGCAAAACAAATAAAAAATGACGAAAAGAATTTTAACTACAGTTGGTTTTTTAGGCTTGGTGGCCATCATGCTTTTTATCCTGGAACGGATTGGCTTTTATTCGCCCGTAAAGAACTATTCCGATTTTGATACGGCCATGAGCCTGCACCTGTTTCACACAGTGGTGTTGTTGACTTTCGCCTTTAAAAATCAGTACATCCGCGAATCGAAAATAAAAATTATTTATTACGCATTTGTGTTTGGCATTGTGCTGACCAGCTTCCCCCTCTACGCCATTTATTTTATCGATCCCGACAAGACGCTGGGTGACATCCTGCGTATCATTGCCTTCGTTGGCAGCGGCGCACTCGTTGGTGGCTGGGTCACCATCCTCTACGTCGGGGTTTCGTACAGGTCGAAAAATAAACGGCGTTAGTCTTTCCGCTTAACGCATGTCAATGACTTCCACATCCGGGTAGTCAGCCGGGTTAAAGGTAAACGTATTTTCGGGCAGCTCCAGGTTGCTGGACAGGTGAATGATGTGGTAGGTGAACACATTCCCGTTTTTGTCGTAAACCGAGAAGCTTTCCAGACTGAGGTTCTTCTGATTCACAAGAATACTCATTTTCTCAAACTGTTTGCCGTCGTTGGGGCGAGGTTAATCACCTTCAGGTCGGCATTTTTGTATTTCTTGTCTGTGTCGAAGCGGGCTTTGTAATTGCTGTTGTAAGTGGTCAGTATCTTTGTGGGGGAGATGCTTTCGTCGTTATCTTCCACATTGCTTACCATTACTTCTCCCGAGTCTTCCAGGTAAGTCCAGACGGTTTTCCCGTCCGAAATGATCACCTGTCCTTCCATTTCGATGCGGTAGCTGTCTCCGGAAATATAGATGACGCCTTCCTTCTTTTCGTTAATGTCCAGTTCGTTGTTGACCATTGTGTACAGGATATCAGCCTTCAGGTTCTTGTAGGACGCCGTTTTATTCACAACCTGTTCAAGGAGTTCCTCTGCTTTTTTTGCGTTTTGTGCGAAAGCATGCCCGCCCAGCAACAGGGCTAAAATGATGGATATCGTTTTCATTGTTTTATTGCTTAAATTCATCTTCTTTGCTGTAAAGGTCCTTCAAAAACTGTTCCAAAGCCATTTCGTTAGCGATTTTTACTTCGCGTGCTTTGCTTCCTTCAAAGGGGCCAACGATTCCCGCAGCCTCCAGTTGATCAATAATCCTGCCGGCCCTGTTGTAACCCAATTTGAGTTTCCGCTGCAATAGCGAGGTCGAGCCCTGCTGTGTTTGTACAACGATCTGGGCTGCATCTTCAAAGAGTTTGTCCCTTTCGTTGATGTCAAATTCGGGCGTGCCGTCTTTTTCCTCATCAAAATACTCGGGCAGATGGTAGGCATCCGGATAGGCACGTTGCGAACCGATGTAGGAGGTGAGTTCGGAAATCTCGGCGGTATCGATAAATGCGCACTGCAGACGGATGAGGTCGCTGCCGGTTGACATCAGCATGTCACCCCTGCCCACCAGTTGGTCGGCACCACCCGTATCGAGGATGGTGCGTGAATCAATTTTGGAAATAACCCTGAAAGCGATTCGTGCCGGAAAATTAGCCTTGATGGTGCCCGTGATAATATTTACCGATGGCCGCTGGGTGGCAATCACCAGGTGTATGCCTACGGCACGTGCCAGTTGTGCCAGCCGTGTGATGGGCCCTTCCACCTCTTTGCCTGCCGTCATGATCAGATCGGCAAACTCGTCAACAAGCAGCACAAAATAAGGCAGGTAACGGTGGCCGTGAACCGGGTTCAGCTTGCGGGCAATAAATTTCTGGTTGTATTCCTTTACATTGCGCACCTGGGCGTCTTTCAACAGTTCGTAGCGGTTGTCCATTTCGATGCTCAGCGAATTCAGAGTCCTGACGACTTTTCGCGTGTCGGTGATGATGGCTTCTTCCGAGTCGGGCAGCTTGGCCAGGTAATGCCTTTCGATGCGCGAGTAAAGCGTGAGCTCTACTTTTTTAGGGTCAACCAGGATGAATTTTAATTCGGCAGGGTGTTTGACGTAAAGCAGCGAAGCGATGATGGCATTGAGTCCGACGGATTTCCCCTGTCCGGTGGCGCCGGCCATCAGGATGTGCGGCATTTTCGCCAGGTCGGCCACGTAGCTTTCGTTGGCGATGGTTTTGCCGATGCCGATGGGCAGTTCGTAGTTGTTGTTCTGAAAACGTTCGGACCTGAGGATTGAACGCATGGAGACAATGTTCGGGTTCCTGTTGGGAACCTCAATGCCAACGGTGCCTTTTCCCGGTATGGGTGCGATGATGCGGATGCCCATGGCCGAAAGGCTGAGGGCGATGTCGTCTTCCAGGTTTTTGATGCGCGAAATGCGGATGCCCGGTGCCGGCACAATCTCATAAAGCGTGACGGTCGGTCCGATGGTTGCCTTAATACGGGTGATGCTGATGGAATAGTGGTTCAGCGTTTCCACTATTCTGTTTTTGTTGGTCTGCAGTTCTTCTTCATCTATGCTGATGTTGCCGTTATCGTACTCCACGAGCAAATCCAATGGCGGCATTTTAAAGTCGGGCAGGTCAAGCCGCGGGTCGTAATCGGTATCGACGCCATAGTGGTCACCGGGTTTTACCGACGGTTCAACCTTTTCTTCAACAACGGGCTTTTCAATGGTTAACTCGATTTCATCGTCTTCTGCTACCTTATCATTGGTATTTGTTTCGATGACCTTGTCTTCAACGATGCTGAAATCATCCGGATGACCGGTGGTTTCAACTTCCGGTTTTTCGCTTGGTTTGGTTTCGTCTTCGTTGTCTACCACAAATTCTATTGTGTTGTAAAGGTCTTCTTTGGGTTGGTTTTTATTTTCCGGAGTTTTTTCTTTGTCTGTCCCGGGTTTCTTCTTTTTTCCGGTGAACTTAAAATTGATCAGCACAAAAGCGGCCGGGATAAAAACCAAAAGGAAAATGATACCGATTTTGCCGACGTAATTTGCTGCCCAGAGGTTCAGCTGGTAACCCACGTAACCTCCCAGGATGCTTTGGGGATGGTCAGGAAAGATCAGGTTGAAAAACATGGGCATCCACAGCAAACCAAGGGTGAGCAATTGAAACCATACCCATACTTTGAAAAGCCGAATGTTCAGCAGCAGCCTAAAACCCAGTCCGAAAAGTATGATTACCAGCGTAAAAGCACCCACTCCTGTGCCGTTCAGCACCAGCCATTGCGAAAGCAGCGCACCGAAGCGGCCCGTAAGGTTTTCGACGATTTGGGTATGGTCACTGTAAAAACTGCCTGCTGACTTTGCTGCAATATCTCCCACTGTGGCATCAAACCAGTTGGAAAAGAACGAGCTGAAAGCCAGCAGCAAATACATGGCACTCAGCAAAAAGAAAAAACCGGTGACACGTTTTACCCGTGGATCAATGCTAAAAGAACCTGCTTTTCCGGCTTTGCGTTTTTTGATGACGACCTTGCCTTTTTTCTTTTCAGGCTTGCTATTGGCAGCCTTCAGTTTATTTTCTTTTAACTTGTTTGATTGAGCAGGCATTGGTTTGTTGAATTGAAAAGCAAAAGTAGTAATTATTGGAGAGCGGGAAGCCCGTTGCCTGAAAAACGGCGGTTGGCCACTTTCATTCACCAGCCTTCATGCCCTGATTCAGTCTTTTCCTGAAAAGCGGAGTTTCCCCATCGAGATCAGCACCACACCGGCCATGGTCAGCAAACCGCCGATGATCTGAATTTCGGTGGGCAGCGTACCAAAGTAAAGCCAGGCACCCGCCAGCACGAACAAGCTTCGGGCGCTGCTTACCATCGAGGCTTTGGAAATCTCGATGTGCTTCAGTGCCAGGTAAGCCAGCGTTGCCGTCAGAAAAGGGCCCAGCACCGAGCCGACGGCAATGTTCCCAAAGGCCGTTGTGGGTATGTGGAAAGAAAGTCCCAGAAACAACAGGGCGGAAAACGACAGCAGAAAAAGCATCACCACCCGCGAAAGTGCCAGCAGCGAAGTAGGGATCTTTTTGATTTGTTTTTTGGCAACCACGTTGGAAAAAGCGTAAATCACGCCTGCGATCACGATGTATTCCGTTCCGGGAAGGAAAATATTACCGATGTGACCCTTGCTTTTGAAGGAAATCAATACCGCACCGAACAGCGTAACGGCCATGCCCGCAATTTCAATTGTGTTGAAACGTTCTTTTAAGAGCATGAATCCCAGCAATCCGACCAGCAGCGGATTGATGTTTGCAAGGAACGAAACCACCGCCGGGTTTTCAACGGTGTTAATGGCAAAAAAGAAAAACATGGTGCCGAACATTTCAAGCACGGCGATCAGTAGCAACGCCCCCCAGGACTGCCTTGAGATGCCTTTGAGGTTGATGTTTCTTTTAAAAAAGAAAATAAACAGCAGGTTCCACAGGACCCCCAGTCCAAACCAGTAAAATCCGAACTGGGCAAGGTGAATCTCCCGGAGTGCGGCTTTGGAGAAAATATAAACATTGCTCAAAGCCAAAGCCGAGGCCATGGCCAGCAGTATGCCACGGGTGTTATTGCTCAGTTTCATCTTCATGCTTTTGCTTTTTCATTGCGGTTTGCAGCAGTTGACCAAATTCTCTGAAGTCGGCAGCGGCGGGCCACCATTCTTTTAAACGGGTGCCTGTTTGCTTTTTGAAAATAATGTATTGGTGTACCACCGTTGCCAGGTAGCTCAGCGATGCGGTCATCGCGGCGCCGAGGATGCCGTAAGCGGGAATGAGTACAAAAATCAACAGCAGGGTTACAACCAGCCCGCTGATCTTGGCGTGAAGGTTGACTTTGGGTTGACCCATCCCCGAAAAATAATGACTGAAAATATTGTTCACCGCCAGTGCAAGCACGCCCGGACTGAGTGCAAGGATCACCGGTTTCACTCCTGAAAAATCTTTGGTCAGGAACAGGGAATAAACATTTTCGGGGATGGCGATCAGTACCAGTAGTGCCATCGCGGTTAGCAAAACAGAAAGTTTCATCAAACGGATGGTGAGCGTGCGGGCGTAAGCGGCATCGTTGGTGTTCGAAATGGTAGAAAACTGGACCACCGCGATGCTTTGCCCGATGATGCGCAAACCCTCGGTAAGCTGGATACCGGCATTGTAAATACCCAGCGGTGACAGGCCCAAAAAAAACCGGATGAGGTAAAAGCTGAGGCGGTTGTTGGCGATGTTCAGGATGTTGGCCGTTTGTGTGACGGCACCGTACTTCAAAACGGCTTTGGTAGTGCTGCGCCAGCCCTTCATCCGGAAGCTGCTCTTTTTCTGCAACAGGGACAAAAATCCGCCCGTGGCCGCAAGGCCGTAACCGAAGTAAAGTCCTGTCAGGTAGGCGTCAACGTCCTTTTGCTCCAGCACCATCAGCTGGTAGAGAAATACCAGCAGTACCGCACTGATCTGTACGGTGAATAATATGTTGTAGGTTTTGATGCGTTCCTGCCCGAGCAGTAGGTTGTAGTGGGTCACCATCAGTCCGCTTAACAGCGCGAGCGAAAGAATCTGGATTTCGTACCCCGCAGGTACGGCCACGGCTGTTGCCGATGGGAACAGCGGGCCGGCGAGCGTGAACAAAAAGTAAAACAAACCGATAACAAGCGCAATCCACAGGTAAGCGGGAAACAGCAATTGGCCGAGGTT
>JAJRWG010000068.1 GCA_024276895.1 Bacteroidota bacterium | reverse complement strand
AGGCGCAAAATTAGTGTAAAATAATTAATGTAAAAATGTGATGAATGATTAAATAAATTAAATAATTGGATGGTTGGATGGTTGGATGGTTGGATGGTTGGATGGTTGGATGGTTGGATGGTTGGATGGTTGGATGGTTGGATGGCTGGCTTTTGCATCATTTTGTGCCGAAGTATAGGGTTGCGATGCCAAAGGTAAGGCGCCGCTGGCCGTTGTTTTTGAAACCCGCCTGTTCCATTTCCTTCAGGAAAGCCTCGTCTTCAGCAAACTGCCGCACCGATTCGGGGAGGTAAGTATAGGCTTCGTTGTCTTTGGAAACCACCTTACCAAAAGCCGGCAGGATGTACCTGAAGTAAAACTGGTAGATGCTTTTGAAAGGGAACTTCCTGGGTTTGGAAAATTCAAGAATGGCCACTGTTCCGCCCGGTTTCATCACCCGGCACATCTCCCGAAGGCCGGCCTGCAGGTTTTCGAAGTTACGTACCCCGAAGGCTACACTCACTGCATCAAAAGTATTGCTGTTAAAGCGGAGGTTTTCCGAGTCGCCCACCTCCAGACTGATCAGCCTGTCCAGTTTTTTGCGCGTGATCTTTTCCCTGCCGATGTTGAGCATGCCTTCAGAAATATCGATCCCCACAATGCGCTCAGGATTTAATTTAGACAGTTCGATGGCCAGGTCGCCTGTGCCTGTGGCAACGTCCAGGATCTGCGCGGGCTTGCCAGGTGCCAGCAATCTGCGTACTTTTTCCCGCCAGGTGATGTCTATTCCCGCCGATAAAAAATGGTTGAGGAAATCGTAACGGTGGGCAATGTTATCGAACATGGCCTCCACCTGTTGTTTTTTCCCTCCTTTTTTCTTCGATTGATCTTTCATCTTTTTTGCTTCGTGAGGCAGCCCTTACATGCAATTCTCAAAGGGCGATGCAATGGTTTCTGAGCAATACAAAGATTAGTGTCTGTTTGTTTTGTACAAACTTAGGAAAAAAACGCTACTAACTTTTCTAAACCCGCAATATTCTCTAAAAACTTCTAATCAGCCTGAAAATAAAAACCCCTTGCGGTTTATTGGATGATCACCCCAAACACACTTGCCGAGTAACCTTTGGAATCAGCCTTCTTTTTTCCAACCGGTCATTTTATATCCCCGCCAGGCGTACCACAAGATGAAAAGATAGCAGGGGAGCAAAATCCAGTAGGCATGCTGTGAGTTGTAAAGGTCTGAAAGTTTGCCCCATACAAGCGGGATCAATGCCCCGCCGGCAATGGCCATGATGAGCATGGCAGAACCCGTTTTCAGGAACCTTCCAAGTCCGTGGATGGCCAGGGGCCAGATGGCAGGCCACACCAGTGCATTGGCCAGGCCGAGTAATGCTACGAACGTTACGGAAGCAACCGGCGGCGTCACCAGCACCAGAGCAGTGAAAATGAGGCCGAAGACGGCAGAAAGCCTCAAAGCCGTTTGCTGACTGATGAAACGGGGGATAAAAACAATGCCCAAAACATAGCCTACAATCATGGAGGCCAGCGTTAGCGAAGTAAAAACCTTTGCCGTGCTGATGGGAATGCCCAGCGAAATGCCGTAGCGGATGATGGTGTCGCCGGCAACCACTTCGGCACCAACGTAAAGAAACAGTGCCAGCACCCCCAGCACAAGATTGGGAAACTGGAAAATATTTTTCTTCCGGGTAGCAGTGTCGTTAAGCTCTTCGTCTTCTTCTTCAATTTCAGGCAGGGGCGAAAAGCGGATCATCAGTCCCAGCAGCACAAGCACCACCGTCATCACTGTGTAAGGCATCACCACGCGCGAGGCCAGTCCGTCCAGCGCCATTGTTTTTGCCTGCTCGTCCAGCGTTTTCAGATTTTCCACAAAAGCATCGCCATCGTTCAATATAAAATAAGCAAGAAGGAGAGGCGCGATGGCGCCTGCCAGCTTGTTGGCAATACCCATGATGCTGATGCGTTTGGCAGCAGATTCGCGTGGTCCGATGATGGTGATGTAAGGATTGGATGCCGTTTGCAGGATGGCCAGTCCCGTCCCCATCACAAACAAACCCAGAAGAAAAACGCCGTAGATACGGGTTTCGGCGGCGGGAATAAAGATCAGCGTACCGGCAGATATCACCAGCAATCCCACCATCATGCCGTTTTTGAAGCCCGTCTTTTTCAATATCCATGACGAGGGCAAGGCCATCACCGTGTAGGAGATGTAAAAGGCAAAAGCCACGAACAGCGCCTCAAAATCGGTGAGTTCGCATGCAATCTTCAAATATGGGATCAGAATACCGTTAAGCCAGGTGACAAATCCGAAAATAAAAAAGAGTACGCCGATGATGCCGATGGACAAAACATATTCCGAGCGCGACAGACGGCCTTTGTTGGGTACGGGATCTTGCTGCATGAAATTGAATCAATTTTAAAGATAACAACCTGAAGCCGGCTGATAAAAATGCCAATATTACGAAAAATCAAGAACAAGAATTGAAACATCTTATCTCAACAATAAAAACAAGAAAAACCGGCAGCGGATTGCTACCGGTTTTTTAATCACTTCTTCTTTGAGTGATTGGGGTTGAGTTGTTTTCCACGGTTTCGAAGTTACCCCGAAATTTAGTCAACAAAGCTTTCAATCCCTTTTGCCTATTGTAATTGGATGATTCGAAAAGTGGAAAAGCAATTTTTTTTAATAAAATGGGGTAACTTTTTACAAGCTTAAACAAAAACGTCCTCAACTT
>JAJRWG010000067.1 GCA_024276895.1 Bacteroidota bacterium | reverse complement strand
GCCGGTAAAGTCGTCAGACCACTGAAATACAATGGTCAACACAGGCAAAACAGACATTAGTGGTCAGACGACTAAAGTACAAGAGAGCAGGAAGACCGATGAAAAAACATTTGGAACGAAAAAAAAACAACCATGGACAGCAATAAAAAAAACAGCCGTTACCAGCGGCTGTACGAGCAAATCAGGGAGCTGATTGAAAAAAGCAGTAACAATCCTACTTCAAACATGGTTACCATGCTTGCAGTGCTGCACCACAAAATGGAATATTTTTTCTGGACGGGATTTTACCTGTTGCAGGACGGCAAGTTGCAGGTAGGCCCCTACCAGGGGGCGCTGGCTTGCATTAACCTGGCCAAAGACACCGGGGTTTGCTGGGCTGCCATTAACAAAAAGGAAACCGTCATCGTTCCCGATGTACACCGGTTCCCCGGCCACATTGCCTGCGATTCGCGTTCAAATTCCGAGATCGTGGTTCCGCTGAAAAACAGGCAGGGCGAAATTGTCGGTGTGCTGGACGTGGATAGCAGTGCGTTGAATTCCTTTGACGAAACGGACAAGCGCTGGCTGGAAAAGATCGTTGAACTGGTGTTTGCCTGAAGTTATCCCGCTGTCAGGCTTAAACTGCCTTACCGTTGTTTTTTGTAATTTTGATTTCTTAATCTTTTTCGGATGCTTTCATTTACGGTTTTCGTCATCCTTGGTTTTTTATCGGTACAGGTGTTTCCGGTCGCACTTGGTATCGACACGAAAAAAAGCGGCTTCAAAGCGTTCTTTTTTGCCCTGATCCTTGCCACCGGACAGGCGATTCTTTTCTGGCTTGGCTATGTGCTGGGCAGCCGTTTTATGCACCTGATGGCAGACTTCAAAAACATTATTTTGCTGATCGTTTTTTTCCTGGTGGGTGTACGCCTGCTGATGGAAACCTTTCAGGTGCGGAAAGGCAACCGGACTTACATTCTGGACAGTTTCCGCGTCACACAGTTCGCCGGACTGGCACAGGGAATCAACACCTTTTTGCTGGGACTGGTATTTGTTTTTCTTCCTTTTGAAAGGGACACCCTTACCCTTGTGCTGTTTGCCTTCGCACTGGTATTTTCTTTCGCCGGCACTTTTACCAAAGCAGGGAAGAACAGTTTGTCTTTTTCCTCCTTACTGTTTGCTCTGGGCGGCGTTTTTCTGATTTTCTCTTCGTTTTACATTGGTTTTTTTGCCCTTCAAAATTGAATTCATGCTTCGAAAACAAAATATTTTACGGTTCCTGCCGGTGCTTTTCATCGCGATTGCAACAAGCTTGCAGGCACAAATTCCTGACGGTTACTATGATGATGCCAATGGCCTGACCGGTGATGAACTGAAAGCGGCCCTGCACAACATCATCAAAGACCACCAGGAATACAGCTACAACGATTTGCGGGATTACATCCTGAAAAACACCGACGAAGACCCGGAAAACAGCAGCAATGTGATTTTGCTTTACAGCGGGATTTCGCGTTCCAAAAGCGATTTTGGGGGCAGCCAGGGCGACTGGAACCGCGAGCACGTTTGGGCCAAGTCGCATGGCGGTTTCGGCAACAGTCCTCCGGCCGGAACCGATGCCCACCACATCCGCCCCGCTGACGTCCAGATCAACAGCCTGCGCGGCAACCTTGATTTCGACCTGGGCGGCAGCCCCGTAACCAATTGCCCGGGCTGTAAAAAAGACGGTGATTCTTTTGAACCTCCCGACCGTGTGAAAGGCGATGTGGCGCGCATGATCTTTTACATGGCCACCCGCTACGAAGGCGATGGCGGTGAGCCCGACCTGGAGGTGGTGGATGCCGTCAACACCTACCCCGATCCGGAGCACGGCAAACTGTCGGCCCTGCTGCAGTGGAACAGCCAGGACCCACCCGACGACTTCGAACGCAACCGCAACGACGTGATCTACTACCAGTACCAGGAAAACCGCAATCCTTTTATCGACCACCCTGAGTTTGTGGAAAACATTTGGGGCGATCCGGCAGGTATTACCAACAGTCCCGGGCTGCAACTGGCCTGCTATCCCAATCCGGTGGTCAGCCTGGTGTTCGTTGAGTACGCCTTTGAGGACAGGCTCACTTATTCCGTTTATGCTTTTGACGGCAGCATGGCTGAGCGGGGCAACCTGAACCGCGGGAAAACAGTCATTGACATGACCGGACTGGCCAACGGCCTGTATCTGCTGGTTTTACGAAACAGCAACGGAAGCATCGTTCAGCAATACAAGCTCATTAAAAATTAAGCAGCAAAATGAAAACAACACCGCTCATCAGGATTACCAAAGCGTTTAAATTTGAAATGGCCCATGCCCTCAAAGGCTACGATGGTCCCTGCCGGAACATCCACGGCCACTCTTATGAATTGCTGGTGACGGTTGCCGGTCGTCCCGTCACCGACGAAAGCAATCCCAAGCTGGGCATGGTAATGG
Source organism: Bacteroidota bacterium (assembly GCA_024276895.1). Lineage (GTDB taxonomy): Bacteria > Bacteroidota > Bacteroidia > Bacteroidales > F082 > B6-G9. The sequence goes on along the minus strand of JAJRWG010000067.1, from coordinate 615 downwards.
ATTTCGGCGACCTGAAAAAAATTGTTCGTCAAGCGGTTGTTGACGAGTTTGATCATGCCTTAGTCCTGAACAAAAAATCACCCGGACCGCTGGTTGACGAGTTGAAAGGTAATTTTGAAAAGCTGCTCCTGCTCGACTACCAGCCCACCAGCGAACTGATGATCGTTGACTTTGCCCACCGTATCAAGGCCCTTCTCCCCGAAGGGGTTGAACTGAAACACCTGCTCCTCAGGGAAACCGTTACTTCGTACGCCGAATGGTTTTCGGAGGAGAATTAGCCGCTGAATAAAAGCACCAAAACCGAATACGATTTTTGTGTGATAAACTCTGTCAGTTGCGGCGGCCTTACCGAAGAAACCCTCCGGACAGGCCTGAGGATTGACTAACTTTGCCGTTTATGGAAAACAAAGAAAAAATCTTGGTGCGGCAGTTGCAGGTCAGTTGGGACGAAACAGATTCCAACGGCAAACTCAGCCTCACAGGACTGAGCCTCATCCTGCAGCGGGCCGCTGTTGAGCATGCCGAGCACCTGGGCTTCGGCTACTCTGAAATCAGCAAAGACAATGTTTCGTGGGTATTGTTCCGTCTGAATATGGATATCCGCAGGTTGCCGCG
>JAJRWG010000066.1 GCA_024276895.1 Bacteroidota bacterium | reverse complement strand
TAAGGGAACAATTTATGTTACCTGGGCCAACATCGGAACACCAGGGGTAAATACGGGAAGCGATATTGACGTTTATATGATCAAGTCAAGTGACCTGGGCGACACCTGGTCAACCCCCGTTCGTGTAAACCAGGATGAACCGGGCCAGGGCAAAGAACATTACTTCCCCTGGATTGCCTGTGATGCATCCAATGGTGTGCTCAGTGTTATCTTTTACGATGACCGCAACGTCAGCAGCAACCAGGTTGAGGTTTACTGTGCCAATTCGGACGATGGCGGCGAAACCTGGGAAGACTTCAAGGTGAGTGATGTGGCCACCACACCTGCACCGATTCCCGGACTTGCCGGCGGTTATTTTGGCGACTATATTGGCATAACGGCACAGGACGGATGGGTTTACCCCGTCTGGACAGACAACCGTTCGGGTTCTGCCATGGCTTATGTTTCACCTTACCAGACCAACCCGCTGAACAGGCCCAAAAACCTGATGGGAACCGTTACCTTTGAAACCGGTGCCTGTGACCTGGTGTGGAGCTACGAAGAAGGCGAAAACTTCCTGTATTTCAATTTGTACCGCGACGGAGAATTCCTGACCACCGTTGACGATACCGTTTACACCGATATGCTTCCCGATTACGGTTTTTACACCTACCAGGTGACGGCAGCCTACACCGAGGACATGGAATCGGGTTCTACGGGAACAGATGTCCAGTGGGGTGATGCACACATCAGTGTTTCTCCGACAAGCCTTTATGAACATCTTGCGGTAGATTCACAGGCAACCCAATACATCACCGTTATCAATACGGGACAACTTGATCTGGATTATTCCATCACAGCATTTGTGAACGGCAGCAGGTCGGTTGAAGAATATTGCAATGCTATGGGCGGTGGCGACGAGTACATCTCGCGCGTAACAGTTGGCGATATTGACAACCAGTCAGGCAGTAATTTCTACCGCGATTACACTGAGTTTGTAACCAGTATGCGTACAGGCGAATCCTATCCGATTACAGTTATCAATGGAAACCCATACACCCAGGATTTTTGTGGTGCATGGATCGACTGGGATGGAAACGGTGTATTTGACGAAGAAATGATCGTCTTCAATGGCAGTCCCGGTGGTGGACCCTACACGGCCACTATCGTGCCTCCGGTTGGTGCCAAAACAGGACTCACGCGTATGCGTGTCCGTATCAGGTACAATGGCGATCTGTTCCCCTGTGGCAATACGCAATACGGCGAAGTGGAAGATTATGGCATCAATGTACAGGGCTGGCTGGATGTGGATCCGGTGAGCGGTACTGTTCTTCCCGGCGATACCAGCATGGTTGCCGTTCATTTCGATGCTACCGACATTGATCCCGGTACCTACCTGGCAATGGCTAAATTCACCTCCAATGACCCGGACGTGGAGGAGGTTGATGTTGACATTACACTTGAAGTGAGCCAGATCATGGTAACCGTTGCAGCCGACAAAGAAGCCCTGTGTGCGGGCGACAGCGTTCAAATGACTACAACTGTTGCCGGTGCTGCCGATACTTTGATTTATTCATGGTATTCCGTCCCGGAAGGCTTTAGCGGCGAAACAGACCAGATAACGGCTTGGCCCGATGGAAGCACCTTGTTTTTTGTCTCTGTGACCGATACCAGCGGGAATTCTTCAGTAGATTCGGTATATGTGGAAGTTTACCCCCTGCCCGCTGTTTCAATCGGTGCCGACACCAGTATTTGCGGCTCGGTAAGCTGGGAGCTTGATGCCGGTAACCCCGGATCCACCTACCTGTGGTCAACAGGCGAAACCACCCAAACCATTGAGATCAGTACTGATTCGGTTTACGGGCTGGTGGATTACTGGGTAATGGTAACCAACGAGAACGGCTGTGTGAATACCGACACCGTCAATATCGAATGGGTTGACTGTACCAGCATACAAGAATTCAACAGCAACGTTTCGCTGAGCATTTACCCCAATCCCAACAGCGGTGAATTCAATCTCCGGTTGAGTGCGCTTCAGGATGAGGTGGTAAATGTAAAAGTCATCAACGAATTAGGTGCCGTTGTTTATTCCAGAAGCAACATCAACGTACGCGAAACCGTAACATTGAACATCAGTTTACGGGAATATGCAAAGGGCATCTATTCCGTGATTGTTCATTCTCCGAAAGGAGTGGTTAACCAAAAAGTTGTTGTGAAATAAGCAGCTTCCGGTTTACCGACCAATTAAAAAGCCCCCTGCCACCGCTTACTTTTCCGGTGGCAGGGGGTTGTTTTTTGTATGCCTTCCCGGGCCGGTCAATAATCCCGGACTCAATTTAAAACCATTCCATATTACTCATGGCAAGTTGCTTATGATTAGGCAATGTACTAATTTTGCACTTGGAATTTAAGAAGTTAATTAACCAAACACACACACAATGAAAAAGTTAATTTTTACATTCCTGACATCATTTATTTTTTTCAGTCTGTTCGCCCAGATGGACCGGGAACTGGTGTTGGTTGAAATTGGGACGGGAACCGGCTGCCCATATTGTCCCGCGGCGGCAAACGGTCTGCATGACCTTTACGATTATGGTGACCCGGTTGCAGGCATCGAATACCACTCGTACAATTCCGGTGATCCCTTCAACACACCCGAGGCAGCCCAGCGGACATCCTATTACAGCATTACCGGATATCCTACGGCCTGGTTCGACGGATCCTATGACAAAAAAGTAGGTGGCGGCGGTGCCGGTCAGAGCATGTATTCGGCTTACAAACCGAAAGTAGATGCACGCATGACCATCCAGACACCTTTCAAAATCGAGATTTTCGGCACAAACAACGGCGATGTTTACAACATTACCGTCAGGATGAAAAAAGTGGGAGCGTATGCCGGAACCAACCTGAAGCTGCGTTTCGCACTGACCGAAACCGATATCCCTTACAGCTGGCAGGGGATGACAACCGTTGATTATTGCGAAAGAATAATGGTCCCCGATGCCAATGGCACACCCATTAGCTTTAGTGGGGTTGGCGATGAGATCGAAGAAGAACTTTCTTTTGTTTTCAACAACTCGTGGGTGGATGAAAACTGTGAACTGATCGCCTGGATTCAGGATGATGACAACAAAGAGGCCCTGCACTGTGATGCCGTGATGCTTCTCGACCTTGAGCCTCCGGAGCCTACCTTTAAAGCCGATTTTCATGCCGACGACACCGATTTGTGTGAGCCTGGTCTTGTGCACTTCTACGAAGACTGCATTGGTGATCCGAATCAGTACAAATGGACTTTTGAAGGCGGAAACTGCAGCAATCCCTACGATCCGAATCCGACGGTTTACTACCCGGAATACGGCAGCTACGACGTTACCCTGATCATTTCAAACGGCATTGAAAAAGACACATCCTTTAAAGCAAAATACATTGCGGTTCGCGGTTATCCCGAGGTGAGCTTTGCCGAAGTAGAGCCTTTGTGTAACGAAGACTGGGATCCTTACCCGCTAACCGGCGGTGAGCCCGAAGGCGGTAACTACACCGGTGAGTATGTAACCGACAGCCTGTATTTCCACCCCACCGAATCGGGGATCGGGGAATTTCCGGTAACTTATACCTTCACCGATGAATACGGCTGTGCTTCTTCGGCTGACCAGTCAGTTACCGTAGTGAACTGTGTGGGTGTTGACGAGAATACCGAAGATGAAATCTTCAGGATTTACCCCAATCCCACTCAGGGAATTTTCAATGTGGAAATCAACGACGGACAGCTCAGCAACGCGGCTGTAAAAATTGTTGATGCACTGGGCAAGGTTGTTTTTGAGCAACAGCAATTGCAAGGCGCAAGCCAATTGAACATCGACCTTTCGGAACAACCGCAGGGCATTTATTTTGTAGTTGTTTCAGGAGATAATTTTCGCCAGGTCAGGAAGATTTTCCTACAGAAGTAGTGTTTTCCTGTAGCTTTGTTTAAGGCCGTTTGCCAGTTTATGGCAGACGGCCTTTTCTTTTTGAGAGGACTGAAAAATACTTACAAAGTATTTGTTTTAATATTTACCTTTGCCTCCTGTTTTTCAGGCTGTGCAAGCGCTTGACCTGATCGTAATTTGTTTCACCGTTTAAAAGATTAAAATAATGTCAGAAAAACTCAGCTCGAAAATGGCTATCACGCTCGAAGATAAATATGGTGCGCACAACTACCACCCTTTACCCGTTGTGTTGTCAAAAGGAAAAGGAGCTAAAGTATGGGATGTTGAAGGAAAAGAATATTTCGACTTTCTTTCGGCATATTCCGCAGTAAATCAAGGGCATTGTCACCCTAAAATTGTAGGTGCCATGATTGAACAGGCACGGATCCTTACACTTACTTCCCGGGCTTTTTACAACGATGCCCTTGGGGTTTATGAAGAATTTATTACCGCTTACTTCGGTTACGACAAAGTACTCCCCATGAACACTGGTGCCGAAGCCGATGAAACAGCACTGAAACTCTGCCGGCGCTGGGCCTATGATGTGAAAGGAATTGAAGCCGACAAGGCAAAGATCATTGTTTGTGCCGACAACTTCCACGGACGTACCATCTCCATCATTTCCATGTCAACCGATCCGGAGTCACGCACGGGTTTCGGACCTTACACACCGGGCTTTGAGATCATCCCGTACAACGATTTGAATGCTTTGGCGAAAGCCCTTGAAGACCCAAACACGGCCGGTTTTCTGGTCGAGCCCATCCAGGGCGAGGCAGGTGTGGTTGTTCCTGATGAAGGCTACCTGGCAAAGGCCTTTGAAATGTGCAAAGCGAAGAATGTACTGTTTATTGCCGACGAGGTGCAGACCGGTATCGCCCGTACGGGTAAATTGCTTGCATGCGACCATGAAGATGTGCGTCCCGACATCCTCATCCTGGGCAAAGCCCTTTCCGGAGGAGCTTATCCCGTTTCTGCCGTACTGGCCGATGACGAGATCATGCTGACCATCAAGCCCGGACAACACGGCTCAACCTTTGGCGGAAACCCTGTTGCTGCAAGGGTAGGCATTGCAGCCCTGGAAGTGGTCAAAGAAGAAGGCCTGGCTGAAAGAGCCGATAAACTGGGTAAATTATTCAGGGATGAAATGAAAAAAATTGACTCGGACATGATTGAACTGGTTCGGGGAAAAGGCCTGCTCAATGCCATTGTTATCCGTCCCAAAGGTGGAAAAACGGCCATGGATGTTTGCCTGAAGATGGCCGAAAACGGCCTGCTTGCCAAACCCACCCACGACCACATCATCCGTTTTGCACCGCCTTTGGTCATTACCGAAAAACAATTGATGGAAGCGGTCGGACTGATCAAACAATCTGTTCTTTCCTTTGGTTAGCTGAATAAACCGGCTTCATGGGCCCCGTAAAACAGGCGTAAAGAAAAAGCCCCGTATCCGAAGGATGCAGGGCTTATTAATTATTAACCTAAAAACCCTTAACGTAAGGGTAACCCAAAAAAATTAACTTGCTAAAGTTAATTGTTCGTAATGAACAGGACAAAGTTAAGACAATTATTTAGAAAATCTCTAAATAGATTGATTATTTTCCAAAAAAGTTTCCTGGTTTTGCTTTTAAATCCCGAAAGTCTCTCGTTTTGAGATGCCCGGATGTTCTTACTTTTATGGTGTTACTGTTATTTAAACGGGTAACAGCTGTTTCACAAAGAATCGCAAACCTGCCCGCCGCCTAGCTTTGGCAGGCAGGGAAGACACTGAGTTTCACAGAGAAATTTCGAAGTTATTCTTTTATTTCGACACTGATTAGTTACGTGGCCGCATCACTTTTGTTAAAAAGCGATAGCCAGTTTCAGGTTCAGGAGCCGTGGCGTGAGGTAGTTGGGAACGGCAAATTGCCTGTTATTGATATCTTTCACCCAGATGTAAGAAATGGTGTTGAAAGTCTGCAAAAGGTTGAACACTTCCAGGCTGAGGATCATCGACTCAAAGTTTCTGAAGGGATTTTTCGGCCCGAAGGTGGTGGCTTCGTTGACAAATTCCCACGAAAAACCGATGTCCACCCGGCGATAGTCGGGCATGCGCAATGTCTGGGTGTAGCGTTCCGAAGAGGGGGGGCCGAAAGGTAGTCCGCTGCTGTACAACAGGCGCAGGTGCATACTCAGGTAGGGCGCGCCGGGGATGTAATCCTGAAAAAGTATGGAGAAATTCACGAGCTGATCGGTTGGCCTGGGGATGTAGCTCGGCTCAATGAGCACATTATCGGCGGCTTCGGGGTTAGGTTCGGCTCCCGTGCCTGTTTTAATCCCCTCGGCATTGTAATATTCGTAATAAAAATCGCCGTAAATATCTTCTTCGGTTTTCATAAATGAAAGGCTCAGCCAACTGTCGATACCTTTTACAAATTCGCCGTAAATCTTAAAATCGATGCCGGCGGCATAGCCTTTGGCAAGCTGATCGGCATAGTAACGGATGCGCACGTTGTCCACCACGTAGGGAATCAGGTTGTCGAGACGCTTGTAGTACAACTCGGTGGTGAAAATAAAAGGGCGGTTCCATGCCTGAAAACGGTAGTCGCTGCCCAGGATAAAATGGATTGATCTCTGCGATTTGCTGTCAGGATTGAGTGTTCCGTCCATGTTGCGCAATTCACGGTAAAAGGGCGGCTGGTAGTAAACACCGGTGGCAAAACGGAAAACAATATTTTGTTTTTTGTACGGCTTGTATGAAACATTGAGCCTCGGACTCAGATTAAATTCGTTGTTGTAATCCCAGAAATAGGCCCGCAGGCCGGCGGTCAGACTGATAAGATCGTTATTTTTCAGACTGAAATTCCAGCGGTTGGAAACAAAGGCCGCCACACGGTTAATGTTGAGGGTATGCTTTCCCTTCGTAAAATAGTTGATCTCAAAGTCGGGATTGTCGGGCGACGGATCACCCGGGATTCCGCCCGGGTTAGGAATGGAATAACCTGCCGAGTCAATCATTTCCCATTCACGTAAAACATCGTCTACCATTTGGTACTGATAGCGCACACCCCATTTTAAAAACCGTTTTCCGCGGGTGAAAGAGCCTTTGTGCTTGAGTGTAATTACAGTGGAATTAAAGTAATTGCGGGCGTGTTCCAGGTAAGTGCCTACGCCATTGGTTTGCAACACATCGCCAAATTCTTCGCTGCCCAGGTTGTTGTCCAGCTTCCCGATCCAGTACTGCCCCTGCACATCGTAGGTCTCCATCTCATTGGTGTTGTAAGCCGACAGGATGAATTTTAAATCCAGGTCCTTCTGCGGGTGAAAGCCAAGCGTAAAAGCTCCCTGAAACATGTCGTAACGGTCGGTTTCGTTTCCGTCAAAATATACTTTAAAACGAAACGCCTCCTGGATGGTACCGAAATCGGTTTCGCGGCTGACAGGGGTTACTTTGTACAGGTTGCTGGAGTAATATCCCAGAAAAGACAAGTCCCATTTTTTATTGAACTGCCAGGTTAGCTGTGACTGAAAATCGTAAAAGTTGGTTTTATACTCGCCTTCCGTGTCGATGTTGTTCAGGATGTAGTTGTTGGTTTTATACCTCCCGCCCAGCAGATAGGTAAATTTTTTGTTGGCCGAAGTGCCGCCCAAACTTAGCTCGGCTCCAAGCAAACTGATGCTGAAGTAGCCACCGAACCGCGTTGGTTTTCTGTATTTCACATCCAGTACCGAGGACATCTTATCGCCGTATTCCGCACCGAAACCGCCGGCCGAAAAAAGGAGGGATGAAACCAGCGAGGAGTTGACAAAACTCATGCCTTCCTGCTCTCC
>JAJRWG010000065.1 GCA_024276895.1 Bacteroidota bacterium | reverse complement strand
GTTACCCAGGACTTTGTGGACAAAGTGAGCGACGAAGTGGGCGAAGACATGCACTGGTATTTTGACCCGTGGCTGGAACAGCCCGACCATCCGGTTTACGAGAACGAGTACTATTTTACACCGCAGGATGACGGAAAGTGGAAAGTGCATTTCATTGCAAACCAGGTGCAGGGCGATCCGGAATTCTTTCCCATGGAGCTGAATATTTTCATCGCCTTCGACGACCTGTCGGACACCACTTTCCGCTTCAGAAACATGGAAAACAACGAACATTTTGATTTCGATGTGGATAAAAATCCGGTTTACCTGGCTTTCGACCTGAACAACGAAATCGTGCTGAAGCAAGCCTCGCTGACAGTTTCCACGCATGAAATTTCTGAAAATGACGAAACAAAATTATTCGGCAACATTCCCAACCCCGCACAAAACCAAACGACCATCCGCTACCGGCTGTCGGAAAACGGATCGGTCAGCCTTGTTTTGTACGACCTTTCCGGAAGAAAAATAAAAAAGCTTTATGACGGACGGCAGCAGGCAGGCACCCATCAGTTTAGAATGGAGACCACGTCGCTACAGGCAGGAATTTACCTTTACACGCTGACAACAAGCGACAAAACTTTCGTTCGGAAGATGGTGGTGCAGCACTGAGCAAGCATTTGATTTTTAGCCGGAACCTATTAAACTTCTTGAAAGACAAGGTTTCTAAAAGCTTTTTGTCTTATATTTGTTTTTTGTTGAAACAAACACTTGATGAATAAGTTCTATCTTGCTGCTGCTCTATTTGTCGTTAGCAGCCTCTTCGTCACTTCATCGTTTGCACAGGCAAATTTCAAACCGGCGGTTGTGGTCACCAATGACGGTGACACCTTAAACGGACGCATTGACCACCAGGGTTGGATAAGAAACCCCAAAATCGTCGTTCTCAGGCAAGATGGGGCAACCGAGGCTGTCTGGCTAAGCCCAGCAGACACCAAATCATTCCGGTGTCAGGGTGAACTTTACGTCAGCACCATCATGGAAATCGACTACAGCCCACGCGAAACCAAAGACCTGACTTTTTCACCAAAACCTGTTTTTAAAACGGACACTGTTTTTTTGCGCATGTTGTTTTCCGGCATAGCAAACCTTTACGTTTTGACAGATGAAAATTTTAAACAGCACTATTTCATCAGGAAAGACAGTAGTGGCATCCACGAACGGATTTACTTCAGGTATTTGAAAGAGGTGCAAAAGAAAGTAAGCATCAGGGAAAACCAACGCTACAAAGGACAACTCACCTACTTCTTCAGCGACTGTCCATCACTGAAAAATGAAATTCTAAATCTCGAATACAAGGAGGAAAAACTGGTATCACTTTTCAAAAAATATAACCTTTGCCTGGGTGGGGAGGAGGCAGCCGTTACGTACAAAAAAGAAAAAGGCATCGCAAAGATAAACCTGGGCTTTGTTGCAGGTGCAACGCTGACGACCATCAAGTTTGTCAGCGACTTACCCGAACTTTACTACCTCACCCAAACTTCCTACAAGAACTCTGTCAAACCTGCTGTTGGTGTTTCTGTAAATATTATTTTTCCGCAAAACCAGGGAAAATGGGCTCTGTTTTCCGAGATGGCTTACAATGCCTTCAGTTTTCTTGAGGTTTACGAATTGGACAAAGGCAAAGATTAGCAAATCAAAAAGACCATTAATCTTGATTTTGCTTACATCAGGTGGAGCACACTCGTGCGCTACCAGGTACCCGAAAAAACAATCAGGATGTTTTTTCACCTGGGCATCATCCAGGGATTTCCCGTACGCTTAAAAAATGAACTCAAAACAGAAACCTGGTACTTCGGGGATTACACCGAAAAGTACTCCGGTACTGCTTACAACCACGGATATGAATTCGGGTTTGTTTTTGGCATGGGAGCGGAATACAAAAAGTTCAGTGCGGAATTGCGCTACATCGGGTTCAATCGTAACGTTCAAAAGCATTACCTGACGTCCAACACCCACACACTGTTGTTTTTAGTGGGGTACCACCTTTAAAAGATCAACGGAGTTTAAAGAAAATAAAAACAAACACCCCGGTCAATGCCGCAGGTTGATGACAATTGTTGTGTCAGACTTCAGCACGAAAGCAGCCTCATCCCATTTCGGTGCTGAAAACCTGTGCCAGGCATCATTTGAAATACCATAAGGTTCGGCAGGAATACCCAGGAAGTTTTTGTCGATGCAGCCGTCTGAATCCTGGTCATGGTACAGCGAAATGGCATATTGTCCGTACGGAAGGCCTTCAAGGACAATGATTGTGGTGGATGAGTCGACAGCCACTTCAGCAGTCCGGAATTCCGAGCCGGTTTCCAGGAAACTCTCTTCATTGCTGAACAACCCAAGCTGGATAACACCTTCCAATTGTTTGAAGCCTCTGACCTCAACACTGAGGGTGCAGGTTTGTGCCCGAAGACTTACCTGTGCCAGCAGGAACAGCAATACCAACAATCCTATTTTGCTTCCTTGTTTTCTCATTTTGGTAATGGGTAAACGAAAGGCAGCGGGAAATAGTATTTTACCGGTTTATTTAGTTTTATGGTCATCATCCACTGTGCTGTCATGGTCGAGCGGGTCTGGCCCGGGATTGTTTGTGGACATACCTGGCATTTGCTCAGGCCGTTCGCGGTAAACAGTGATGATGTTTCTGGCAATTTCTTCAATGGGTCGGGCGGTCACGCGAATCACCGGCCAGCCGGGGTGCTGGCTGAATATAAAACTGGCGTAATTGATTTCGCGTTTTACGTAATCGTAACTGGCGTAATTGACCGCCATGCCTTTCAGGTT
>JAJRWG010000064.1 GCA_024276895.1 Bacteroidota bacterium | reverse complement strand
TGAGGTGGTACTCGACAAGGATGACATCGTACCCGAAATCGTGTCTGAACTTTACCAAAAGCTGGGCAATGGGCGGGAACTCACCGACCTTATGGTTGATTTTGTACTTAGCAACATTGACGAAGGAGGCTATTACGACCCCACGAGAAAGCTGAGCGGGTTTATTTCAAAACAGATGTCGGAAGAAGGTTTCAGTCACCTGCAGAAAATACGTGGGCTGTTACTGGCCGATTTTTCACGTTTTATCTCGACCCTTCGGTCCGGTGTGGACAAACAGAAGAAACTCATCCGCGAAACAGCCAGGTCGGCAGTGAATCTGATTGAGGCATCGGGACTGGACACAAGCCATTTCGCCGGTGGTAAGAACGGTATTGCTGGCTATTTTCACAAGATGGCTGAATTCAATTTTGATAAAGATTTTCCGGCAACAGGAACACCGGATAAAACCATCGATAATGACAATTGGTATGGCTCAAAAGCCAAAGCAGGCGAAAAGGCCATCATCGACACCCTCAAAAACAACCTGACTGAAAAATACAAGCTCCTTCAAAATGAGATTCAGCGCTATTGGTGGTACTACCTGTTGTACTCAAAAATTTATACCCTGGCACTCATACAGGAAATTTTACTGTTGCTGAACGAGTTTACCGAACGCACGCAAAAGGTTCACATTTCGGAATTCAACAAAAAGATCAGTTCTGAAATTGCCGGCCAGCCGGTTCCTTTTATTTACGAGCGGCTGGGACGCAGGTACCGTTACTTTCTCATCGATGAGTTTCAGGACACCTCTGTCCTGCAATGGCAAAACCTGTTGCCGCTGATTGAAGAATCGCTTTCGGTCAATAACTTCAACATGCTGGTGGGAGACGCCAAGCAAGCCATTTACCGCTTTCGCAACGGAGAGGTGGAACTGTTTGCCAGCCTGCCCGAAATTTACAAGCGCGACAACACAGCCACGGCTCAGCAAAGCCAGAACCTGTTGAAGGCACACTACAAAGAAAAACCCCTTGATGTTAATTACCGTTCATTGCAGCAGATCGTTGAATTCAACAACGACTTTTTTGAGCAACTCCAAAACAATTTCAGCGAGAGGCTGTTGAGGATCTACAGCGGCCACCGGCAGCAACTGCCTAACGGCATGGATAAGTCCGGAGGCTTTGTCCGGATCGATTTACTGGATGCGAAAAACACGAATGATTACGCTGAAAACCGCTTATCCGTCATCATCGACAACCTTAAATTACTGCTTGATACCGGGTTCCGTTTACAGGACATCTGCATCCTGACGCGAACCAATGGCAGTGCCAGGGAAATAGCCTCCTTCTTACTGAAACAAGACATCAGGGTGCTTACTTCCGAGTCATTGCTGCTGACCAACAGCCCGGACGTCAGGCTGATGGTTGCTTTCTTCAGACTGCTGTTACATCCCGAAGAAAAAACAGCCCGGGCCGAATTTGTTCTTTTGCTCATTGAAACAGGCCGGGCCGCAGGGCCTTTTCACGATTTATTCACCAAACTCACTACCAGTGGCACGGACTTCTTAAAGGCTGTAAGTCCTTACTTCACAAAAACGGCTTCGCTGGCGAATGTTGCTGCCAATCCGGTTTATGAAGTTGCCGAATTTACGGTAAGGAATCTGCTACAATTAGAAAAGGCCGACATTTTTGTGCAGTCGTTCCTTGATTATGCGTTTGCTGCCGGACAATCCGGTAAGGAAACACTGGAAGACTTCCTGAAGCTGTGGGAAGAAAAAAAAGAGAAAACCTACATCATCATGCCAGAGGGTGGCGATGCCGTTCAGATCATGACGGTTCACAAAGCCAAAGGGCTGAAGTTCGAAGCGGTTATTGCAGATTTATACAATGGCAGAAAAAAAAATACAAAAAAAGAGTACTGGACAGACCTCAACACAGATGAGTTAAAAGGGCTCAGTGTGGGATTGTTACCGCTGAACGATAAACTCAGAAATATCGGCCTGGGTGAGGTGTTTGATGAAGAAAACGACAAAACCAAACTGGACTTCCTGAATCTGATCTACGTGGCCTTTACCCGGCCGGCGCAGGCTTTGTTTGCCGTGGGAAAAACAAAGAGTGACATCTTTGGTTCCTACCTGAAAGAATATCTCGAAAAAAAAGAACGCTGGAAGGATGATGTGCAAACTTACACCTTTGGCGAGTTAACTTACCGTAAAACAAAGGAGGACAAAAAAGGGGATACCATCAGGCTGGAAAAGATGATCACCGCTTCGTGGGAAGACTTGATCCGGGTTGCACAGGCAGAAGAAGTTTACTGGGAATTGCTGGACAGCAAACCGGCCGTCACTTACGGAAACCTTATTCACAATATGTTATCAGGGGTAGAGCATGCCGCCGATGTGGATAAAGTTATTCAACAGTACCACCAGGCCGGGCTGATCGACAGTCAGGAAATGTTGAAAATAGATAAACTGATAAGGTCTGTTGTGCAACATCCGGCCCTTGAAAAATACTTTTCCCAGGGACTTACCGTAAAAAACGAAACCGAGGTGATGGATACCGGAGGTCGTCTCCACCGTCCCGACAGGGTGGTGATCGGCGACGGGTGGCTGTGTGTGATTGACTACAAAACAGGTGATAGATCGGCAGAGCACGAAAAACAATTGCTGGCCTACACCACTGTCTTCCGGCGGATGGGGTATGCGCATGTCAGCGGAAAGCTGGTTTATCTTAAGGGTGAAGTTGAGGTTGTAGAGTTGGAACACGGATAACACGGGTCGGGCGGGTTTGCGCAGATTAAAACCAGCGGCCTTCCGCAGCATCAGCCTCATCAGCGTTCCATAAAAAACAGCCTGCAAAATACGCAATCCCTCACGCATTTACAAGCCGTTCAGCTAAAAGCTTTCTTACTTTACAATCTTGGTATCTTTCGCAATATCCGGGCTTTTCACCG
>JAJRWG010000063.1 GCA_024276895.1 Bacteroidota bacterium | reverse complement strand
GGTTCTCCCCTTTAGGGGACCTGCTTGCCGCCTGGCAGAGCCATTCGGACAGGGCGAGGCAGGGATGTCCGTCCACTGACGGACAGAGGGGTTTTATCTGATCACCGGGCAACCTCAAAAGCACAAAGCACAAAATCCAAAGCACAAAACCCAAAACTCCAATCCCCAATTACCAATTACCAATCACAAATCACCAATCACCAATCACCAATCACCAATCACCAATCATTATCCCTACATTTGCCAAAAAAATAAAACAATGACTTTAATCAAATCCATTTCCGGGATCAGGGGAACCATCGGGGGTGCCACAGGCGATAACCTGACGCCCATTGACATTGTAAAGTTTACGGCTGCCTTTGCAAGCATCATGCAGGCCAAAAGTCAGGGCAGGCGATTGTGTTTTGTGGTCGGGCGTGATGCCCGCATTTCGGGCCCGATGGTGGAACAACTGGTAAATGCCACATTGACAGGAATGGGCATTGACGTCATCAGTGCAGGGCTGTCAACCACGCCTACGGTTGAGATGGCCGTCATTGAAACAAAGGCTGACGGGGGCGTCATCCTTACGGCAAGTCACAATCCTAAACAGTGGAATGCGCTGAAGCTGCTCAACGGAAAGGGCGAGTTTATTTCAGCCGGTGAAGGCCGGCAGGTGCTGAAGCTGGCTGAAGAAGAAAACTTCAGCTTTGTTTCGGTTGATCAACTGGGGACGGTCGTCCACAATGACAGCTTCATCGAAAAACACATCGAAAGAATCCTCCAACTGGAACTGGTGGACAAGGAACTGATTGCGGCGGCAGGCTTCAAAGTGGCTGTTGATGCAGTCAACTCCACCGGTGGCATTTCCATTCCGCCCTTACTCAAAGCCCTCGGCGTGAAGGAAGTGACGGAGCTGTACTGCGAGCCCAACGGCGAGTTTCCACACAACCCCGAGCCGCTGCCTGAGAACCTGACAGAGATTTCTTCCGTGGTGAAGAACAGCGGCGCTGACCTCGGCATTGTGGTTGATCCCGACGTTGACCGCCTGGCACTGGTGATGGAAAACGGCGAAATGTTTGGTGAAGAATACACCCTGGTTGCCGTGGCCGATTACGTTTTAAGCAACAAAAAGGGCAATACGGCTTCAAACCTGTCATCCACCAAAGCCCTGCGCGACATCACCGAGAAGGCAGGAGGACAATATTTTGCCTCCGCAGTGGGCGAAGTGAACGTCGTTGAGAAAATGAAAGAATCGGAAGCTGTCATCGGTGGCGAAGGCAACGGCGGAATTATTTATCCCGAACTGCATTACGGCAGGGATGCACTGGCAGGAATTGCCCTGTTCCTGACCCTGCTGGCTAAAAAGAAAATGAAGGTGAGCGAATTGCGCAAAACCTACCCCGATTATTTTATCTCGAAAAACAAGGCCGTGCTCAAGGAAGACACTGATGTGCAAAAACTTCTTGACAAGGTCAAGTCGCATTTCAGTGGCTACCCCATCCTGACCATTGACGGTGTAAAGATTGAGTTTCCTGACGGCTGGGTACACCTTCGCCCCTCGAACACCGAACCCATTCTGCGCATTTATGCCGAAAGTACCAGCATGGAAAAAGCCGCTGCATATGCGAAGCAGGTGATGGATTTGATCAAATAAAAAAGACAGCACAAATTCATTGCACTGCCTTTGAATCTTTTTAAGGGTGTTGAGTCAATGAAGCATAGTTATTTCTTGTCAACCGTTCCGGAAAAGTTTACTGTTTCTTTGTTGTAGAAACCGCTTGTTTCGATGTAAAACGTGGCTTTCATACTTGTTTCATCGGCCTGGCTCACCGTTATTGTTCCCGTTTGAACTTTGTAAAACTCACTTTCATTGCCATGGACAATCAGTTCGGCAAAACCCTGATCTTCGCCAAGACCGTAAGTGCCCGGGCCATTGTATGCATCCAGGCTGATTGAGAATGCGTAATTAATGTCGCCATCCTGACTGGCATTGATGTATAGCACACCACTATTTTCGAAATTGTAATCTATCAGCACATCGAAACAAAAGTCCTGGTTAAGGAAGCCGGTTGCAGTGGCAGTAATTATACCGTTGCAGTCCGGGTTTACCGGTTCGCTGTTATTGCACTGGGAACTCATTAACATCAGCAGGCCCATTGCAAGGCCCGTAATCAACAAAAACTTTTTCATAATTATTTAGTTGTTGGCTTGTAATCTGACAAAAATAAACTTTTCTCCTATTGACCAGGAAAATAATGGCAATAGAATGCCTCTAAATTAAGGAACCATCTTCTTTTTGATGCAGCAAGCAAGAACCAGCCAAACAAAGCATATAAAAGGTATCGAAGAAGTTGCAAATGAGCAGTATTTTATCAGGAGAAATTTGTGTTTCGCGAATTTTATTTACATTCGTCGGGTCAAACGGAAAAGTTGATTTCCATGCGAAACAAAAGAAAAAGAAGGAAAAAATACAAAACGGTGAGCTTTAAATTGTCGGACAGGCAGATGAAGTCGTTAGTGAATTATTGCAGCGCCATAAAAACAACGCCGACCAAGCTCATAAAGAAGAGCATCCGGAATTACACCGAATCTTTTGCGGAAGAAGTTCCTGAGAAATACCACATTACACCCAACCAGCTCGACCTTTTCAACAAAGACCAGGAGACCCTCTCCATGTTCGACTGAGTCGGTCTGACCAAAAATCCTGAAAAAACATTACAGTGTCCCCTGACCGACAGCTAATTTACCGCTGTCTCTTGGTTTGTGTCATGTCATCGGGTACGGCAACAACGAAGTTTGCCAGGTTCATGTTGTCGCTGGTTAAACTGTCCAGTTGCGCCTGTTGGGTAGCGGCAATGGTCAGGATGTTCAGTCCCGGCTTCAGTTTGTCAATCCACCAGGTAATGCCTTCGAAGTTATTG
>JAJRWG010000062.1 GCA_024276895.1 Bacteroidota bacterium | reverse complement strand
TTCGGGATGACAAGTGTTGTTATTGTTTTCAGGCCCCCGTTTCCCCCTTTGGGGGTATTAAAGGGGGTTAATCTCCCAGCGTAGCCACCATCACTGCCTTGATGGTGTGCAGCCGGTTTTCGGCTTCATCAAAGACCAGTGAGGCAGGCGATTCAAAAACCTCGTCGGTTACTTCCATGGCTTCCACACCGAATTTCCGGTAGATTTCTTCACCGATCTGTGTTTCCCTGTTGTGGAATGCCGGCAGGCAGTGCAGGAATTTGCAAGCCGGGTTACCCGTTTTCTTCATCATCTCTGCATTTACCTGGTAAGGCATCATCAGTTTGATCCTTTCTTTGAACGCCTCTTCGGGTTCGCCCATGGACACCCATACATCGGTATAAATGAAATCAACGCCTTTCACCCCTTCGTCCACATCTTCGGTGAGGGTGATTGTTGCACCGGTCTCTTTGGCAATTTCCAGGCATTGGTCGACCAGTTCCTGCTCGGGCCAGAATTGTTTGGGTGCCACCGCCCTGAAGTCCATGCCCATTTTGGCTGCACCTACCATCAGTGAGTTACCCATGTTGTTGCGGGCGTCGCCGGCGTATGCAAACGAAACCTGATGCAGCGGTTTGTCGGAATGTTCCATCATGGTGAGGAAGTCGGCCAGTATTTGTGTGGGGTGGAACTCATTGGTCAGTCCGTTCCAGACGGGAACCCCGGCATATTTTCCGAGTTCTTCAATGATTGCCTGTCCGAAGCCGCGGTACTCAATGCCGTCGTACATGCGTCCCAGCACACGGGCGGTGTCTTTCATGGATTCTTTTTTGCCGATCTGTGATCCGGTGGGCCCCAGGTAGGTTACATGAGCTCCCTGGTCGTAAGCCGCCGTTTCAAAGGCACAGCGCGTGCGTGTGGAGGCTTTCTCAAAAATCAGGGCAATGTTTTTGCCCGTCAGACGCGGTTGTTCCGTACCGGCATATTTTGCTTTTTTCAGATCTGCCGAAAGCTCCAGCAGGAATTTGATTTCTTTGGGGGTGAAGTCCAGCAACTTCAAAAAGTTTCTGTTTCTCAGATTAAAGGCCATGTGATTAAATATTAACGGTTTAAGGTCAAAGTTTTTGATGCTTCAAAGCAGCGCAAAAGTAGGGAAAAATCAGTGATAGTTACCACGCTACTTTTCAGTCGGTTAAATTTTATTTTGAAACGACGGCTAAATCATTGTACCGCCGGGATAAGGTAATAAGGTCAACCTTATAAAGTGAATCGTTTGTTTTTTCTTTTGAGCTTTTTGCTTCCAGAAAATTACAAAACCCCTATTTTCGCCCCCCATGCTCATCATCGATAAGATATTGGTTTCGGATGCCATCAAAGACACTTATTTTGCCTGCAACCTGCATGCCTGCAAGGGCGAGTGCTGTGTGGCGGGCGATGCCGGCGCTCCGTTGGAGGAAGAAGAGATCGCCCTGCTGGAAGAGGTGCTGGACGAAGTACGGCCCTACATGTCGCCCGGGGGGAAAGAAGCCGTGGACTGGGCCGGGGTGTTCGAATACGACACCGACGGGGAGTATGTCACCCCTTTGGTGAAGGACAAAGAATGCGCCTTTGTTTATTTTGAGAACGGCATCAGCTTTTGTGCAATTGAGAAAGCATACCTGGAAGGAAAAATTAAGTTCCGCAAACCGATTTCCTGCCACCTTTACCCCGTCCGCATCAAAAAAGTGGGCGACTCCGAAGCCGTCAACTACGACAAATGGAGTGTTTGCGCCCCGGCATTGATCAAAGGAAAAACAACGGGCGAACCTTTGTACAAATACTTAAAAGAACCCCTGATCAGGAAGTACGGTAAAGGCTGGTACGAAAAATTGGTGACCGCGATGGAGTAGCAGAATTTGAAAAAACACGACGGGTAGCTTTATTCCCGGCGGGTTGAAGAATTTTAAATAGCAGTTTGGGGAAGGCCATTCCTCCCCTTGGCAAAGGGGAGCCTGCCTGTCCACCTGTGGCGGATAAACCGGCAGACAGGGTGGCTGCAGGCCGGAGGGGGTTTTGGGGTTTTACTACTTTTTCGATCCGCTAAGTCTGGTTCGACTTAGCGGATCAGGGGTAAAGTCCCCGGCAAAAAAAATCATTCCACTGCAGTCGCAGTTCTTTTGCTTTTCACCATCGCTTCCAGTTCCTTGTCGATGTGGAACATGCCGGCTTTGTCGTTGCCCACCAGGCTGATCTTGTCCAGAATGGTACGCATCAGGCTTTCCTCTTCAATTTGTTCGGTGATGTACCATTGCAGGAAATTCCCGGTGGTGTAATCTTTTTCTTCGACGGTCAAGCCATACAAATCGTTAATGGAAGCCGTAATGTACTCTTCGTGCTGCATCACCTGCTTAAAAACGTCGAGCAACGATTTGTAGTTACTTTCGGGCTGTTCCAGTTCCGACAAAGTGGCTTTGCCACCACGATCGTTCAGGTAGTGAACGAATTTCATCTGGTGCATACTTTCTTCATCCGTGTGGTCGTACAAAAAGGTAGCGGCACCGGGATAACCGTTCACTTCGCACCAAATGGCCATGCTCAGGTACAGGCGTGCGGAGTGTTCTTCCTTTTTTATTTGTTCATTTAAAGCGGCTTCTACTTTGGGATTGATCATGACGGTTTGTTTAAAAGTTGATTTGCAAAATTAGACAAATAAAAAACGCCAGCCGGATGAGAAGTGGCAATTTCTTAACGAACGAATCGCTATCCGTTCAGCGCCTCAGCACCACCCACAATTTCCAGGATTTCGTTGGTGATGGCAGCCTGGCGGGCTTTGTTGTACGACAGCTTCAATTGCTTGAGCAAATCGTCTGCATTTTCGGTGGCTTTGTGCATGGCCGTCATCCGGGCGCCGTGCTCGGCGGCAAAACTGTCGAGTAAGGCTTTAAACAGTTGCACTTTGATGGACTTGGGCACAAGGGCATCAAGTATTTCCTTTTTTCCGGGCTCAAAAATAAAGTTGGCCTGGGGCTCCTGTGACTGCTCTTCGCCACTGCCGTCTTCGGCCGAAACAGGCAGAAGCTGTTCTGTCTGGATAATTTGAACAGCCGCGTTTTTGAACCGGTTGTAAACCAGAATGATCTTGTCGTATTTCTTTTCCCTGAACTCGTCCATCAGGTCCTGTGCGATGGCCACTACATTTTCAAAAGTCAGCGCATCGAAAATTTCGGTGTTCACACGTCCGGGCTTGTAACCCGCTGACCTGAGTGAGTCGGCACCTTTCTTCCCGATACAGAAAACTTCCACATTGCCATTTTTCCACTGAGAGGAAAACCGCCCGTTGATGAGGCTGATGGTTTCCTTTACAATGTTCATGTTGAAGGCACCACACAGCCCGCGGTTGGAGGTGATGGCTACCAGCAACACTTTGTTTTCGCCTCTGTCGTTGGCATAAACACCCCCCTCGTCGGAACCTTCCAGGTCGTGGCTCAGATTCTGCATGATCTGCGTCAGCTTGGCCGAGTAAGGCCGCATGGTCAGAATGGCATTCTGCGCACGCCGGAGCTTGGAGGCCGAAACCATTTTCATGGCACTGGTTATTTGCCGGGTCGATTTAACCGAGACAATCCTGTTCCTTACTTCCTTGAGGCTTGGCATAAGTCGGGTTTTTCTGTTTTACTAAGCTTTGTATTTGTGTGCCACGTCAGCGGCGGCGGTTTTCATCACCTCAACGGCCTCATCAGTCAGTTTGCCTTCACCCAGGTCTTGCAGTACTTTCATGTGTTTTGCATCCAGCAGGGCCAGGTATTCGGTTTCAAAATCGATAATGCTGTTTACCGGAACTTCTTTCAGCAAATCCTGTGTTCCGCAATAAATAATGGCAATCTGATGCGCTACCGTCATGGGTGAATACTGGGGTTGTTTCAGGATCTCCACGTTACGGGCGCCCTTGTTCAGCACGGCCATGGTAGCGGCATCCAGGTCGGAGCCGAATTTGGCAAAAGCTTCCAGTTCGCGGAACTGGGCCTGGTCGAGCTTGAGGGTTCCGGCCACTTTTTTCATGGATTTGATCTGGGCGTTACCCCCAACTCTTGAAACCGAAATACCCACGTTGATGGCCGGACGGATGCCTGCATTAAACAAATCGCCATCAAGGAAGATCTGACCGTCAGTGATGGAAATCACGTTGGTGGGGATGTAGGCCGAAACGTCACCGGCCTGGGTTTCGATGATGGGAAGCGCTGTGAGCGAACCACCTCCTTTGACTTTGCCTTTGATGCTTTCGGGAAGGTCGTTCATGTTTTTGGCAATCTCATCGGAATTGATGATCTTGGCTGCTCTTTCCAGCAGGCGCGAGTGCAGGTAAAACACATCACCGGGATAAGCTTCGCGTCCCGGAGGACGGCGCAGCAGCAGCGACACCTCGCGGTAGGCCACGGCCTGCTTTGACAAGTCGTCGTAGATCACCAGTGCCGGACGTCCGGTATCGCGGAAATATTCACCGATGGCAGCTCCCGCAAAGGGTGCATAAAACTGCATGGCCGCCGGGTCGGAGGCTGTGGCCATCACGATGGTGGTGTAAGCCATGGCGCCACTGTCTTCCAGAGTCTTAACAATGTTGGCAACCGTTGAGCCCTTTTGCCCGGAAGCCACGTAAATACAGTAAACGGGCTCGCCTCTTTCGTAAAATTCCTTCTGGTTGATGATGGTGTCGATGGCGATGGCTGTTTTACCCGTCTGGCGGTCGCCGATGATCAGCTCACGCTGTCCGCGGCCGATGGGGATCATGGCGTCGATGGGTTTGATCCCCGTTTGCAGGGGCTCGTTAACGGGCTGGCGGTAAATAACGCCCGGGGCTTTGCGCTCCAGCGGCATTTCTAAGAGTTCGCCTTCGAGGTCGCCTTTGCCGTCAATGGGCTCGCCAAGGGTGTTCACCACGCGGCCCAGCATGCTTTCGCCAACTTTCAGCGAAGCAATGCGACCGGTACGTTTTACCTTGTCGCCTTCGTTGAGGTTTTCGATGTCGCCCAACAGTACAACACCCACATTGTCTTCTTCCAGGTTGAGGACGATGCCCATCAAGCCTGTTTTGTCAAATTCGACCAGTTCACCGGCTTCGGCATTGGTGAGCCCGTACACACGGGCAATGCCGTCACCGATTTGCAGGACGGAACCAATTTCTTCCAGTACGGCTTCCGATTCGTAACCGGCAAGTTCCTGTCGTAAAATGGCTGATACCTCAGCAGGTTTTATGTTTGCCATAAGATTAATTTTTCTGTGTTAATATTTTCTCACATAAAGGTTCTTCGAAAATGTTTTGCCCATGCGTTTCAGTTGTGTCCGGATGCTGGCATCGTATTGATAATCGTTGAAATTCAGCTTGAAGCCTCCGATGAGGTCTTCATCAATTTGTTCTGAAATCTCAAGCTGTTTGTCGGTAAAGGTTTGCAGCTTTTTGATGACTTTTTTACGCAGTTGTTCATCCACCTGAAAGGCCGTGGTAAGCTGTACTTCGATGATGTTTTTGTATTCCCTGTAAATTTCGTTGAACGAAGTGCAGATGAAACCGATGTACCGTTCACGTCCTTTTTTGGTGATCAGTTCCAAAAACTTCATGCTGAGTTTCTGAATTTTTCCACCGAAAAGTTTGTTCAGTATCCTCACCTTTTTGTAGCTGTCAAGCACGGGATTGGCAAGTACTTTCCTGAGGATGCGGTTCTCGTCAATAACGGCGCCCACAAAAACCATGTCTTTTTGCACCTCTTCGAGTATGTTGTTCTCGACGGCAAGTCCGAACAGTGCCTGTGCGTATCGTTTCGAAAGCAGTTGAACCCTCATGGCTTTTCCAGTTCCTAGTTAAAACTAATTTCGTTTAAAAGTTTTTCGGCATAAGATGCCTGCTGCTTTTTGTCCTTCAATTCTTCTTTCAGGATTTTTTCAGCGATCTCGATGGAATAAGTGGCCACCAGATTTTTGATTTCGACAACAGCCGCCTTTTTCTCGTGTTCAATGCGGTCTTTTGCATTTTCCACAATGTTGGAAGCTTCGGCATTGGCCTTTTCCTTGGCCTCGTCGATGATCTGTTCTTTGATCTTACGGGCTTCGCGCAGCAGCGCATCCCTTTCGTCCTTGGCTTCCCTGAGCAGTTTTTCGTTGTCCAGCTTCAAATCTTCCATGGCCTTTTTGGCCTCGTCGGCAGCACGTAGCGATGACTCAATGGATTCTTCCCTTTCTTTGAGCGAAGCCATGATGGGTTTCCAGGCATATTTTGCCAGCACATACAGTGAAATCCCAAAGGCCAGGGTCATCCAAATTACCGTTGCAAATCCGGGATTAATGAGTGACATATTCTTTTGATTTAATTTTATTTTTCAAGTAAACCGGTACAGTGCAGCCAACCGCTGTACCGTACCGGGATTTACCGCGTTTGTTTACAAGAAAACGATCAACAAACAAACAACGATAGCAAAGAAGGCAACACCTTCAATCAGGGCTGCGGCAACGATCATGTTCGAACGAATGTCACCAACAGCTTCCGGCTGACGGGCAATGGCTTCCACTGCACCTTTACCGATCTGGCCAATACCAATACCGGCACCGATGGCAGCTACTCCGGCACCAATACCAGCACCCATTTTTGCATAAGGGGCAAGGTCGGCAACCGCCTGAAGTAAAATTGCTAAAAGTTCCATAATGATTATATTTAGTTGTTATTAATGGATTCAAAAAATTAATGATGCTCTTCGGTAGCCATAGCAAAGTACAGTGCCGAAAGCAAGGTAAAAACGTACGCCTGGATAAAAGCCACCAGCAGTTCGAGGAAATTCATGAAGATGGTAAATCCAACCGAAACCACCGAGACCCCAAGGCCCAGGCCGGTACTCATTTCGCCAAAAATAAAGATCAGGCTGATGAAACCAAGGATAATGATGTGTCCCGCACTGATGTTTGCGAACAAACGAACCATCAATACGAAAGGCTTGGTGAACATGCCCATAATTTCAACGATGGGCATCAGCGGCACGGGAATTTTAAGCCACCACGGCACTCCCGGCATGTTGACAATGTGTATCCAGTAAGCCTTGTTCGCGCTGAATGTAGTGATGATGAAGGTGAAGGCCGCCAGCACACCCGTGACCCCGATGTTGCCGGTTACATTTGACCCGCCGGGGAAAAAGGTTACAATACCAAGTATGTTGTTGAACAGGATGAAAAAGAAAATCGACAGCAGGTAAGGCAGATACTTCTCGTAGTTTTTTTCTCCGATGGAGGCTTTGGCAATGTCGTCGCGCACAAACAAAATAATGGGTTCCATAAAGGATTGCAATCCCTTGGGGGCATGTCCCCTGCGCTTTTTGTAAGACCGTGCAATCGATACAAAAACAACGATCATCAGGGCCAGGCTGAAAAAAATGGCCAACACATTTTTGGTGATGGAAATATCATAGTCAGGCCTTACTTCATTACCCTGCGCATCTTTCCTGACAAGTTTGCCCGCATTGAAACCCTCGTGTGTAACGAAGTAGCCTTCGTAAACTTCCTCGCCATGATGCAGTTTTGTGGACATGAACACATGCCACTGTCCCTGGTCGTAAAGAATAACCGGAAGAGGGAGGGAAATATGGTTGTGCCCGATGGTGATGATGTGCCACTCGTAGGCATCGGTAATGTGTTCGATGATCATTTCTCCTGCCTGAAATTCAGCCTGGGCTACATCTTTTTGGTGTTTGTAGGTTTCAGGCTTGTCAGTCTGGCCGTGTTGTGCATAAAGTGCAGCCTGTCCAAAAATGAAAAGGGCAGCGATAAGCCCCCCTGTCATAAAAATGCTTTTAACGCTTAATCTATCCCTCATTTAGCAAGGAAAAGTGTCTGATTTAAATTGGGTGCAATTTTACGAAAAAATGCTGAAACAAAGAATGTTTTTTTACAACTTATTTCGATAGCGGAAAAAACCGGTTGAAAAACAAATGCCATTGTGCAGATTCCTGAAAACCAGCAAGAACAGGGAAGGGAAATCTGGCGAGAATAAGAAGGGGAGAACTCCCGGGCGAGTCCCCGGTTAAGTCCCTTGGCGCCTGCGTCAAACCGGAACCGTTAAAAAATGATGGCAGGTTTTGCAGAAATCAAAAAAAGTTGTATTTTCACAAGCGGATAAAAAGAAGAAGTAACCAACAGTTCATGCCATGAAAAATTTCAATATTCTGCTGCTTGTTTTTGCCGTTTTACTGCTCAGTGCCTGTGGCGATTGCACTAAAAAATTCAAACCGGCTGACGAAATCTCGTCCATTGAGGATTTACTGGAAGAATATGTGATCGCCAACGAGAACCAGGATTTCGACCTGATTGAAAAAATCTGGGCCCCTGCCAGTGACATCATCCTTTACGGTACCGATACGGACGAAAGGCTGATGGGCTGGACCAATATCCGAAATGCCTACAAAGAGCAGTTCAGCCAAATCAACGATACCTACATTACCGCATCCGATCAGTTCATCAAGCTCAATTTCACGGGAACGACTGCCTGGTTTGCCGAAACCCTTGACTACAATTTTGTGTACAAAGGCGAAGCCAAAAGTTTCAAAGGCCTGCGTTTTACCGGGGTTCTTGAAAAGATTGACGGCCAGTGGAAAATTGTTCAGGCCCACCTTTCCCTGCCTGCTAACATTGATATCGGAAAATAGTCAAGCCGAAACCGGATTCCCGGAAGTGAAAAACAACCAGAATAACAAAAGGTTAAAAGCTATGAAAAAAACAGCGGTTTTCATACTGCTTCTTGTGCTATCTTTTGGTGTTTTCTCC
>JAJRWG010000061.1 GCA_024276895.1 Bacteroidota bacterium | reverse complement strand
TACAATGCTCAGGGCATGGTGGTCGCTGTTTTGTTTGACGGTGTAGCTGAAGCAGACAAGGAGTACAAGCTGATACTTAACGGCAACAACCTTCCCGCCGGCATGTATTTTTACCGTCTGCAAAGCGGTACAACTGTCAATACGGCAAAGAAGATTTTACTGATAAAATAGTTTTAGGGAAGTTGCAATTTGCATTGAAAGGGAACCGGTTCCGGTTCCCTTTTTTTGTGGGCACTATGGGCTTTAAGGAAGGTCTCGGTTCAGTTTAATCAAACCACCACCCTTCGGGATTGGGATGTGCCTGTTGCATGTCCAGATAACGTATCCCTTTGACGCAGCGAATGATAACCCAGACAGTAAAAAGTATCAGTATGGGAATTCCAATAATGATGACAAGAGTGATCGCTCCCACAACCAGCAGCACCATCCCCTTCCAGAAAGTATTGATCTGGTATGTGTAATGACTTTTCAGCCAGTCGGGCATGGGCGTGTCTTTGTTGATGTAGGCAATCACAACGGCAATAATGGCTGTAATGCCAAACGCAAGGCTGACAAGGAAAAGGATGTAGTTCAACCTGGCGTTGTCGATAAGTTTAACTTCGGGGTAAGACGGGTTTTCCATTGGATTAAAAGATTGGTTGGGTGCATAAAAGTAGTGATTTAAGCCCAAACAGCAGAAATAAGTGACATTGGCTTATTCTTTCCTGAACTGCAGCGAAACGGAATTCACACAAAAGCGCTGTCCTGACGGTTGGGGGCCATCGGGAAAAACATGACCCAGGTGACTGCCGCAACGGGCACATTTTATTTCGGTACGTACCATGCCGAGGGTGGTGTCGGTCGTTTCCGAAATATTTTTCCGGTCGGCGGGGGCGTAAAAGCTGGGCCAGCCCGAGCCTGAATCAAATTTGGTTTCCGAACTGAACAGCAGAGCGCCGCAGGCCGCACAGTGGTAACTCCCCTTTTCCTTGTGTTTGTAATACTTGCCGGTAAAAGGCGGTTCGGTACCACATTGGCGGAGTACGCGGTACTGTTCAGGCGAAAGTTCCTGCTGCCATTTTTGTTCGTTCTTTTCTTCTTTCATGGTAGTGTCGGGTGACTGCCCAAAAACAATCAGGGCATGGATTGTTAAAGCAAAGATTAGTATTTTTTTCATCCTGTAAAAATATCATACAAAGAAAAGCATAAATCGGACTGCCCCAAATCCTGCTGGCGCTGCCAAACCATTTTTCATTAAGTTTGCCGGCCTGAAACTGAAATAAAAATGATGATCCGGAAAATAAACGAAGCCGTCGAATTTATCCGTTCCAAAGGCCATGCCGATGCTGAAGCCGGCATCATCCTTGGCACAGGCCTGGGAAAACTGGTGAACGAAATTGAAACGGATTTCAGCCTTGATTACAAAGACATCCCCCACTTTGCAGAATCCACCGTCGAGTTTCACTCGGGTAAGCTGATCTTCGGAACCCTCTCAGGAAAAAAAGTAGTAGTGATGAACGGGAGGTTTCACTTTTACGAGGGCTACTCCCTGCAGGAAGTTACTTTCCCCGTACGTGTGATGAAATTTCTGGGCGTGAAAACGCTGCTGGTTTCCAATGCCTGTGGAGCAGTGAATCCGGCTTACAAACCCGCATCGCTGATGATCATTGACGACCACATCAACATGCTGCCGGGGAACCCTTTGATCGGGAAGAACCACGACAAACTGGGCCCCCGTTTCCCCGACATGAGCAGACCTTACGATCAGGAACTGATTGAAAAAATGGAAACCATCGCCGGTGAAAACGGGCTGACAGTTAACAAAGGGGTGTACGTTGCATGGACGGGCCCCAGCCTGGAAACCCGTGCCGAATACCGGTTTATCCGTACCATGGGCGCCGATGTGGTGGGCATGTCAACCGTGCCTGAAGTCATTGTGGCCAACCACATGGGGATGAAAGTTGCCGCCGTTTCGGTGGTAACCGATCTGTGCGACCCGAACAACCTGAAGCCTGTTGACATTGACGACATCCTCAACAATGCTGCACTGGCCGAAAAAGGCCTGGTGACGATCTTCAAAAAGCTGATTGAGCGACTTTAATCCTTTTCCCGGATTCTTTCAATCCTTATTTCGGGACCGCCCCGTCAGTCAGTCCGGCGACCTGCCCGAAACAATGATAATTTGAACAGCTTGTACCTCTTTTCATTACATCAGGCGTCGCTCCTGCCCTGCCTTTTTGTTTGCTTTCTCTCCCAAATGTTGTATATTTGACTCCTCCTAAAAAAATACCATGAAAGACTTTTCAATTTTGACTTTGCCTGCGTTGTTGAGCAGCTCGGTAAAGAAATTCGGCGATTTGCCCGCCGTCGGTTTTGTTGACGAAAAACCACTCACCTACTCCGATTTCGACCGGATGCGTAATGCCGTTACAGCACTGCTTGAAAAGCTTGGCATCGTGCCCGGCGACCGGGTGGCGCTGCTGAGTGCCAACATGCCCCACTGGGGCATTAGCTATTTTGGCATCGTGTCGATGGGTGCCATTGTTGTGCCCATCCTGCCTGATTTCAGTGAAACCGAAATCCAAAACGTGCTGACCCATTCGGCGGCGAGCGCCATTTTTGTTTCGCAGGGATTAAAACCGAAAATCGAGAAGTTAAAACCCGGGAGCCTGCACCATCGCATCGCCATTGAAGACTTTTCGATCTACGAAACAACCGCAAAAAAAGTCAGTTTCGATGAGAATGCAAAGCCGGAAAAATCCTATACCGTTGGCGAAGACGACCTGGCAGCCATCATTTACACTTCGGGGACCACCGGCAAGTCGAAAGGTGTGATGCTTACCCACAAAAACATCAGCTCCAACGCTGTTGCCAGCCGCTCGGTGCAGGAGATCAATTCGGGCGACCGGTTTTTGTCGGTATTGCCGCTCTCGCACACTTACGAGAACACCATCGGTTTTGTTTTACCGCTGATTTGCGGGGCAAGCATTCACTACATCAAAAAGCCACCAACACCTGCCGTCCTGCTTCCGGCACTGAAGAAAGTACGTCCCACGCTGATGCTGACCGTACCTTTGATCATCGAAAAAATATACCGAACCAAGGTGTTGCCGAACTTCCAGAAAAACGGGTTCACCCGTTTTCTTTACAGCCTGCCGCCCGTGCGCAAAAAGCTCAATGCTGTTGCGGGAAAGAAACTGAAAGAAACTTTTGGCGGGGAGCTGAAATTTTTCGGCATTGGCGGTGCCAAGCTTGACAAAACGGTGGAGAAATTCCTGCGTGAAGCAAAATTCCCCTACGCCATCGGTTACGGACTTACCGAAACCTCGCCACTGCTGGCCGGGGTAAACCCGAAGCACACCAAGCTTCAATCCACCGGCCCGCCCCTGGAAGGTGTTACACTGAAAATCCACGAGGCGGGAAAATTTACCGGCGAAGGCGAGATCTGGGCCAAAGGCCCCAATGTGATGAAAGGTTACTACAAAGAGCCCGGACTGACCCGTGAAGTGCTGACCGAGGACGGTTGGTTTAAAACCGGCGATCTGGGCATACTCGACGACACCAACTACCTGTACATCCGCGGACGCAAGAAAAATGTAATCATTGGTCCCAGTGGTGAAAACATTTTTCCCGAAGACATTGAGTCAGTCATCAACAATTTCAAGCACGTGGCCGAGTCGCTCGTCATCCAGTCGAAGGGAAAACTGGTGGCCATGGTCCATTTCAACCGCGAAGAAGTTGAATCCAAGTACCAGCACCTCAAAGGTGAGGTTTCCGAAT
Organism: Bacteroidota bacterium; assembly: GCA_024276895.1. GTDB lineage: Bacteria > Bacteroidota > Bacteroidia > Bacteroidales > F082 > B6-G9. Next base: position 5,362 of record JAJRWG010000061.1, on the reverse strand, counting down.
ATCTTGAAGAGAAATCCGATTACCTGGAGGAAAAATACGAAGAGCTGAGTAAGGAACTGCGCGATTATGTAAACGCAAGGGTCAACAAGTTCTCGAAAATCCACGAGGTTTGGGTGGAAAAAGAAGAGTTTGTGAAAACCGCTACCAAAAAGATCAAACGGTTTTTATATACCAAAACACACGCCTGACAATGCCAGGGCGCAGGCAGTGGACTTAGCTTTTTTTTACTAAAAAGCAGTAACTAAGCAAAAATAATGGAGTTAGAAAATATACCCGATCACCTGGAGAAATTATCAGATGAAGATTGGGGAAAATTATTTGCTCTTATTCCAATTATTGAATCGACAGAAGTATTTTCCACCGGTGGGGAATTAATTGAAGACAAAAATAACCCGGGAGATTATACCGTCACACATGAATTCTGCGTCCCCCTGGTTGATGATTTTGTTGACATCATGAATGAGCTTGATTTAATCATTCCTTTTGCCTGGTCCCGTTGGGATCACGGAAACGGGATTTTTGAAAAAGGAGAATACAAAGACCTGGATACGATAACTTTATTGAAACTTTTAACTGCATTTATCAGAGCAGACCATTTCAGTTATGGGGCAGGACTGGCTTCAAGGTTTCAGGACAGAACAATTGAAAAGATATTGAAAGCCATTAAAGAAAATATTGAAAGTAAATAAGAGACTGTTTGAATTTCGTCACTGATTGGCTACAAACTTAATACACAGACCCATGAAAAGATATCTACTCATTCTTGGCCTTGTTTGGGGCAACCTCCTGCTGACAGCCCAAACGAACATCACCGTCAGCAATGCCAATGCCGAAGCCGTGCTGTTTGGCAATTACGACCCCGGCCAGTACGAACCTTCTGAAATCATCAACCACCATGACTCCATTCTTCAGGGAATCGTGAACCGAGTCTCGGGCGACACCCTGATCAGCTGGCTTTTGAAGATCGACAGCTATCAAAACAGGAACAGCGGTTCCGACACTGTTTCGGACAGCAAAGGCATCGGGGCGGTGAGAAGGTGGATTTACGGCAAGCTCGAACAGATCAGTACCGAAAATGAAAACCGGCTGCTGGTTTCTTACCTGGACTTTGACAAAAGCATTTGCGGGATGCCTCACCACCGGAATGTATTTGCCGTTTTGCCCGGACTGGACACAACCAACAAGGAAGTCGTTCTGGTTGAAGGGCATTACGACACACGCTGCGAAGGGGTGTGCGACACCGCTTGCTACTCACCGGGCATGGACGACAACGGTTCCGGAACGGTGCTGGTGATGGAACTGGCACGGGTGATGAGCAAATTTGCCTTTAACCAAACCGTTGTTTTTTCGCTCAACACCGGCGAAGACCAGGGGCTGTACGGGGCCAAGGCTTTTTCCACTTACTTTAAGAATAACGACCTGCAAATCAGGTCCTGCCTGAACAACGATGTGGTGGGTGGCATTGAATGCGGCAACACTTCATCGCCCCCCGGCTGCCCCTATTACACCCATATCGACAGTACCCACGTACGGATTTTCTCCTATTCCTTCGGCAACGATTCCAGCAGAACCTCCAACCACAAACAACTGGCACGCTATATGAAAGTTCACCAGGAGGAAGACATCAATCCGCTGCTGAACACCCCGATGACCATCAACATCATCATCCGCGAGGACAGAGTGGGCCGCGGTGGTGACCACATTCCGTTCCGGCAAAAGTTTTATCCTTCCATCCGGGTTTGTTCTCAAAACGAACATGGCAACGGCACGGGCACCCCGCCCGACAGGCAACATTCCACACGCGACATTCTGGGCATGGACACTTCCGAGCCCCCCGACGGGGTCATTGATTCATTTTTTGTTGACCCCGGCTACCTGAGGCGCAACACGATCATGACCGGGGTGAACCTGGGTTTTCTGGCCATGGGCCCGCCCCAGCCGTTTCCTGAGATCACACCCATTCCCGACGGGGTGTTTGTGGAGATGATCGGCCCCGACACTGTTTACAGGCATTACCGGCTGACCGTCCGCTCAAAAGGTACGGGAACGCTGGATTTTGATACCATCTACACCTTTACCGATACCACCAGCTTTCAACTGACCGGGCTGGATCCCGACAAGGAATACTATTTTTCGGTGATGAGTGTGCAAAATGATATGGAGAGCATTCCTTCGTGGGAACACACCATCGTGATCGTCGGTACCGGGCAGCATCTTGCCCGCCCCGGGCTAAACCTGTATCCCAATGCGCCCAACCCTTTCAGCAAAAATACCCGCATCAGGATTGCCGCTGACAGCCGTTATGCCGGCCAGAGCGCATCCCTTGTGATCAGGGACCTGACGGGAAGAGTCATCCGGGAAATTCCCCTTGTCCTGAAGGACGGGGATTTGTGGGTGGAATTCGACAAACCCGACACATTAAAAGGTTTGTTTACTTACACCTTGTACCTGGAGGGACAAATGGTGCAAAGCCGGAAAATGATCCTGATGTAAAATCCGGTTTTTATCTGAGCAAGCGGTTGATGTCGTTCACCAGTGCAGGATTGCTGGGCCTGTTGGCGTTGTCCGAAACCACTTTCCCTTTCTTGTCAATCAGCACGTAACGGGGAATGCTTCGCACACTGAACTGTTGGTTCAACTGCTGCTGAACCTTGCTGTTTGCGCGGTAATGCTGGCCGGTGATCTTTAGTTTCTCAATTTCATTCCGCCAGGGAGCAGCATTCCTGTCAAGGGAAATGTATAAAAAAACCACATCCTGATCTTTGAATTTTTCCTGCAGACGCAGCGAGTAAGGCATTTCCCTTTTACACGGTCCGCACCAACTGGCCCAGAAATCAAGGTAAACAACTTTGCCTTTGTACTGGTCAAGGATGGAACTAAAACTTTCATTACTGTATTCGGCATCGTTCAGGTCGATGATCACTGTGTTGGTAAGCGTGGTGGGTGCCTGTGCCCTCAGGCCGGCCGATACCATCAGCAACAGCATCAGACTCATTAATATATTTTTCATGGATGGTTTCATTTTAAAAAATTCGTTTATTGATCAGTTAGACGCTGAAAGCGGTTTTTACTTACAACTGACCGGTTCTGCAAAACTAAAGAAAACTACCATGCCTGCTCCGGGGAAAACAAGCTTCTTTTTAAAAGCTGAACCGCCTTATTCTCCACAGACCATCCACAACCCTGCACAGACAATCAGGAAAAGGAATTACTGATCCGCTTTTGAATGACAGGATTATTCAGTGCCATGATGATTAAAGCTTGAATTGCCCCACGCAACCAGCCTGCCTTTATCAGGATCTTAATGAACCGGAGTTGAACGTCATTGTAATGCAATACGCGATCAAAATCAGCAGAATGGTAGCTTTTATCAAGGATGGTCCGGGCAACGGTTTCTCCCGAAACAAGCGATTGGTAAATCCCTTCCCCGGAAAGGCCGGAGGCCAGTCCGGCGGCTTCGCCGGCAAGAAATACATTACCAAAACGGAAACCCCTGTAGTCGTAGCTGATGGGCCACGACTGGTAAATTGCATTGGAAATGTCGAGCTTTCTCAGCCTTAGCCAGCGATGGAAATTCTCTTTAAGTTTTTTGGCGGGATAAAACCTCGGGGCGCAGACAGTACCAACGGCAATGCTGTCTTTGTGTGGGAAAATCCATGCATACCAGGGCCCGAACAGGCGGCTGTTTAAAAAAATCTCCAGCCGGGGTTCAAAATCGCCGGGTACGAGGTACTGAATGCCGATTAACCTTTTCTCCACCGGAATTTTCAGGTAACGCCTGACGATGGAGTTAACCCCGTCGGCACCCACCAGGATTTTGAAAGCCAGGCTCTCGCTGCCATTCACTATGAGGTGGTTTTTTCAACCTGTGTCACTTTGGCATTGCTGCGCACCTCCACTTTTGTTGCGTTAAGTTGTTCCCGCTGCCAGGCACCAAGGGCCTGACGGCTGAGGGTAAAAACAATGGGTTCCGGTGCAGTGGCGTGGTTGCTCCTCCTGCGGGAGTGCACGGCCGTCTTCGTTAGTTTGTGTTCGATCAGGCTGTCGGGCAGGTTCAGGATGGCCATATCCTTGCGGGTGATGCCGCCGGCGCAGACTTTGATTCCAAAGCTTTCGTCTTTTTCGAGCAACAATACCTTCAGGTTTGTCTGCCCCAGAATTTCAGCACAACGCAATCCTGCAGGCCCCGCCCCAACAATGATGACATCGTACTGCTTCATTATTGTTCAAACACAAATTGAATGATGTTGGCACCCATTTGCAGGGCTTCACGCCTTTTTTCAGCTGAATCGTGGTGGACCTCCGGGTCTTCCCAACCGTCCCCCAGGTCGCATTCGTAGTCGTAAAACACCACCAGCCTGCCTTCGTAAATGATACCAAAGCCCTGGGGCAGCTTGCCATCGTGTTTGTGAATCTTCGGCAGGCCGTTGGGAAAATCATAACGCTGGTGGTAAATGGGATGCGAGAAAGGCAGTTCCACGAAATCAATTCCGGGAAATACCTTTTTCATTTCGCGACGGATGTACTCGTCCAGGCCGTAGTTGTCGGAAATGTGCAGAAAGCCTCCGGCAATGAGGTAGTTGCGAAGGTTTTCGGCTTCCTCCGGACTGAAGATCACATTTCCGTGCCCGGTCATGTGGACAAAGGGGTAGTTGAACAAATCGGAACTGCCCACCTCAACGGTGGCAATTTCGGTACTCAGATTGGTTTTGAGGTTCTGGTTGCAAAACTTCACCAGGTTGGGCAGCGAAGTAGGATTGGCATACCAGTCGCCCCCGCCACTGTACTTAAGAAGGGCGATTTGTACTCCCTGAGCCCCAAGCTGTCCCAAAGTTGACAGACAGAAAAAAAAGATAAAGAAGTATTTTCTCATGGGGAACAAAGATAGCCAAAGCTTTGGACAATAATCAGCATATACAAATTCAAAACATTCACCGTATGGCAGGCCACCACGCCGGCAGTCTCGGTGCGCAGGCGCGAGGGCCCCAGGCGGACGGGGACAAAACCGTTTTGCCTGGCCAGTTCCACTTCTTCGGGGCTGAAATCGCCTTCGGGGCCGATCAGAACGAGGGTGTCCTTTCCGGGAGTGCAGACTTTGGAGAGTTCCAGGGTGACGCTTTCGTCAATGTAGGCGATGAACTTTTGTCCGGTAAAGTCAGTTTCGATAAAAGCGGAAAACGGCAGGGGTTCATCAAGTACAGGATGGAATGACTTCAGCGATTGTTTCATGGCAGCGGTGACAACACGGTTCAATCTTTCCGTTTTGACTACTTTGCGCTCCGAGTGTGCACAAACGATGGGTGTCATGCGGTCAATTCCGATTTCGGTGGCTTTTTCCAGGAACCACTCAAAACGGCTCAGG
>JAJRWG010000060.1 GCA_024276895.1 Bacteroidota bacterium | reverse complement strand
TTCCGCGTAAGCAGGCAACTGTCCGAAAAAATGCAGGGCATGGACCGTCAAGACCCGGAATTTGAAGATGCAAAACACCGGCTTGATTCGATTAACCGGCTGATTACAGATTACAAACTCAAGGTTATTGAGCAGCATCCTAAGCTGTTTGTCTCCAGGTTGTTTACCGCCATGCGCGAAGTAGAAGCTCCTGACAGCATCGCTCACTCCACCGACAGCACCCTGGGTTACAAATACCTCAAAAAACATTACTGGGATTATTTTGACCTGAGTGATGAACGCCTGCTCCGCACGCCATTGCTGTCAAAAAAAGTTGATAACTATTTTGAGCAAATGGTGGTGATGAATCCCGATTCGGTGATTGCGGCCATTGATGAAGTCATTGCGATGGCCAGACCTTCGGACGAAGTCGTAGGTTTTTTGGTTTGGCACTTTGTCTCGGCATATCAAAATCCAAAGTACATGGGTTTCGAAAAAGTGTTCATCCATCTGGTTGATGCTTATTTCTCAAAAGAAACCATCATTTACACAACGCCTTCGGTACTGGAGTCCTTACAAAAAAGGGCGGAAACACTGCGGCCCATTCAGTTGGGGGAACCGGCGCCAAACCTTCTGCTGATTGACACAAACAATGTATTCCGTTCGTTCAGAGAGCTCAACAGCGATTACACCGTGCTACTTTTTTGGGATTACGATTGCAGTTTCTGTAAAAAAGAAATCAAGGAACTTCAGAAAATCTACAAACAAACGGATTTCGACTTTGAAGTTTATACCATCTGTGTAAACGGTGACCATGAAAAATGGAAAAAAACTGTACGTGAACGAAAAATGAACTGGCTCAACGTGAACGGCACCCTGAGTCGCACTGCCGATTTTCATGAGCTCTACGATGTGCATGGCAGCCCGGTCATTTACCTGCTTGACAAGGAGAAAAAAATCATCGCCAAAAGAATCGGTGCCGATCAAATCGTCCCCTTTCTGGAAAATTACGTCAAGACACAAGGCACTAATTAAAAAAAGCACCTGCCCCTCGTTTTTACCCGTGAAATAATTCTCGCTATTGCTTTAAATTTCATAAGTTTGCTTCGGGATAGAAGTAAACACTATGAAACCAGGAAGCCTTTTCCAACTCCTTATCAATTTTCCTTCCGGAGGGATTCCACAGCTTCCGGAGAACGAACTGAAAAAGCGAAACATTGAACTGACAAATCCCGGCAGCAGTAAAAATTTCTTCAGCCTCATCACCGAGCGGACATTTGACCTGATCATTGTCTTCCAGGACGGGCAAGTATTTCCCGATACGCAAAAAGTTGTTGAGAACATCAAACAAGCATCAAAAAAAAACCGCAATACTCCGGTTATTGTTTCGTTGGCAACCCCAGCCGGCACGAAACTAACCGAAAACCTTTACAAAGCAGGCGCAAGCGATGTACTTCCAGACAATTCAGGAAGTGAAGCGCTTTTGGCAAAAATCAACTTGTTCCGGAAATTTTCTTTAGAAACATCGAAACTGAGTCAGGAGATCATTGAACTGAAAAACAAAAATGACCTGCTGGCCCGTTCATCCGGACAGGACAAAATCCTGCTTCAAAAAACCTACAACGAACTTTCGAATGAAATTGGCAAGAATGTAAAAACAATACTGAAACTGAACGAGCAAAGCCTGATGTTGACTGAAAAGGTTAAAGAACTCGACTGCCTGATTGCCATTGCAGCGTACAGCGAAGAAGAGGACACCCCCATGGAAACCTTCTTCAGCAAAACAGTAAATATTATTGCCAGGGCTTTCCACCAGGACGAGAAGGTGCTTGTTGAGATCATTTACAAAGACCAGCATTTTCGCTCCGCCAATCTCAAAAAAGCAAAAAAAACCTATTACGAGGAAATATGCTTCCAGCAGGAGGTTGCAGGGCAGATTTGTATTTATTACCCTCTTAAAACATTGGAAACAGTCGCAAACCCTTTTCCCCCTGCGAAAAAGCAGTTTCTGTCAACCGTCGCCAATAACCTCGGACAAATTATTCACAGGAAAGAAGTTTCAAAGCGACTGAAAATATTCCAAAGAGCTGTTGACCAAAGCCCCCTGATGATATCGGTAGTAAACCTGAAGTCGAAAAAGATCGAATTTGTTAATCCCATGTTCACCAAAATGCTTAGCATAACCAATGAGGATACAAATAATGCAGAGCAATTGATTAATGTCTCCGACAGAAAGCTGAGTGCCATCAGGAAAGAAATCAAGCGGACCGTCCTGAAAGGGAAAACCTGGAAAGGAACCTATCAGAATAAAAAAAAGAACGGACAACGGTTTTGGCAAAGAACCTCAATCTATCCTTTGTTTGAAAACGGGGAGGTTACGCACAGTCTGGGCATCAGCGAAGATATCACCGGGGAAGTCAGGATATCCAAAGAATTAAAGACTAGCAGAGACAGTTACGAACACATTGCCCGTTATGTGCCCAGCGGAATCGTTATTGCTAACAAACAGGGCAGGCTTTTATTTGCCAATGAAAAAGCTGCGGCAATCACCGGCTATTCGGTCGCCGAGTTGTACAAAACCAATATTACAAAATTGTCTCATCCAGACGTAATTGAGGAAACAAAAACAAGACTGGCAGCAAGACTGAAAGGCCTGGAAGTTAAAAACAATTTTGAAACACGGATCGTCACAAAGAAAGGCGAAATAAGAATCATTGAAGCCTCGGGTGTTGTAACAAAGTGGAAAGGAAAAACTGCCGACCTTATCCTGTTTAATGACATTACAGAGAAAAAGCGCCTTTCAGATTTACTGAACATCCAGTACAGCATCGACTACCTGAGCACCATCCCTGTGGGTTTGGACTATGCTTTTGCACGGATATTTGAAACCTTGTTCAGGTATGACTGGATTGATGCCGGTGGAATTTATTTAATGAATGAAAATGCCAGGAGGCTCGAATTGGTGTTTACCGTCGGACTGAGTGACGGTTTTGTCAAAGCATCGCGTTTTGTACCGAAGAAGTCGGAACGTTTTAAGCTGGTTCAGCAAAAAAAGCCGCTGTATTATACTTATAAGAACTACTCACCCTTCCCGAAGAGTCTGAGTGATGAAGGTGTCAAAGCGATTTTTATTTTCCCTTTAGTCCATGATGATTCAATCATTGGAGTATTGAACCTCGCAACAAAATCGGAGGTCGAACTGACGGCGCATGAAAGGCTGATTCTTGAATCCATCGGCAACCGGATCACACAAATGATCACTTTAATCAATACTCAGAATGAACTGCAAGCCAAAAACCAGGAGTTACAACACTCACTGGAAGAAATAAAACAAAAGCAACAGTTGCTGATCCAAAAATCAAAGCTCGAATCGCTTGGGGAAATGGCAGCCGGTGTGGCACACGAGATCAACCAGCCCCTCGGGGTAATCTTTTTGTCGCTGGAAAACATCCTTCTTAAAATGTCCAGGGAGAAGATCTCACAGGAATATCTGGATAAGAAACTCAGCTCCATATCGGAAAATATTAAAAAGATAAAAGAGATCATTGACCACATACGCATCTTTTCCCGCGACCAGAAATCCATAATCATCGAGCAGGTTGACGTAAACAAGATCATCAGAAAAGCTTGTGAACTTATTGAAGAGCAATACGC
>JAJRWG010000003.1 GCA_024276895.1 Bacteroidota bacterium | reverse complement strand
GATGGTGCTGACCACCTGTACCACGTCGGCGCCGGCCAGGATCATTTTAATGACGTCTTCACCGGTAAAGATGCCGCGGTTGGCACAAATGTCGGCATTGATATTGTCGTAGAGCAGCCCGGTGTACCGCATGGGCAGCCGACTTTCGCTGCGCGAACTCAGGTTGTAGGGGAACACCATTTCTTCCAGCTCGATGTTGATGTCGGGCTTAAAGAGCTTGTTGAAAAGCACAAAACCGTCAACCCCCTTTTTGTCCATTTCGTTAAAGGTGTAAAGCGGGTTGGTGTAAAACGGGCTCAGCTTCACGCTGACCGGGATATTCACCGCTTTTTTTACGCCTTCGATAATGTCCAGTTCCTCATTCAAAATGGAACGGCCTTCCATTTCAAAATCTTTGGGGTTGTTGTAAAAGTTCAGCTCCAGCGCATCGGCACCGGCTTCCTCCAGCTTTTTGGCATACTCGTACCAGCTGTCGTCAAAAATGGCGTTCAGGCTGGCAATGAGCGGGATACTGATGGCCTTTTTGGCATCCCTGAAGTGCATCAGGAATTCTTCCGGATTGGCTTCATAAATATCGCTTGGAAACAACGAAGTCATTTCGGCATGGCGGTGGTCATAATCCGTCAGGTCCTGTTCCAGTTCCATATTCTCCAACTGGATCTGTTCTTCAAACAGTGATTTGTACACAATGGCGGCAGCACCTGCTTCTTCCAGTTTCCTGACCATGTCGAGGTTTTGTACCAGATTACTGGCGCCTACAATGACGGGGTTTTTCAACTCCAGTCCAAGATATTTTGATTTGAGGTTCATAAGCATGTTATTGATTGAAATTAATGGGTAAAATTAAAACAATTTCAAATCCGACAGGTTTCCACAGCTAATTAAATTGATTTTAAATTGACAGACGGATAATTTATTTTAAGATTGTACGAAGCGATTTATTTTAATATTGAGTACTTTCGCCGTCTGTTTTTAATTTGGCAAATTCAACCGTACTTTCTAAATAAAACAACAATGGAAAGAAAGAAAAGATTCATCACTTGCGATGGTAATTATGCCGCTGCCCACGTGGCTTATATGTTCAGCGAAGTGGCAGCCATTTACCCCATCACGCCTTCATCGACCATGGCCGAATATGTTGACGAGTGGGCGGCTTATGGCAGAAAAAATATCTTTAACGAAACCGTGAAAGTGACCGAGATGCAGTCGGAAGGCGGTGCCTCGGGTGCAGTGCACGGTTCCCTGCAATCTGGTGTGCTGACCACCACTTTCACCGCCTCGCAGGGATTGTTGCTGATGATCCCGAATATGTACAAGATTTCCGGCGAGTTGTTGCCCGCCGTTTTCCACGTAAGTGCCCGCAGCCTTGCCGCACAGGCGCTTTCCATTTTCGGCGATCACAGCGATGTGATGAGCGTGCGCCACACCGGCTTTGCCATTCTGGCTACCGGAAGCATCCAGGAAGAAATGGATATTGCACCCGTTGCCCACTTTGTGGCGCTGCGGAGCAGGATTCCCTTCCTGCACATGTTCGACGGTTTCCGTACCTCGCACGAGATACAGAAAGTAGAATATTTTGAACAGGAAGACCTGGCGCATCTTTTCCCCTGGGAAGACCTGAAAAAATTCAGGGACAATGCCCTGAACCCTGAGCACCCCGTTACCCGCGGAACAGCCCAGAACCCTGACATTTACTTCCAGGCACGCGAGGCGGCTAACCGGTTCTACGATCCCATCCCTGATCTGGTGGAAGAATACATGCAGGAAATCACCAAACTCACCGGGAGGGAGTATCACCCGTTTACCTATTACGGCGATCCGGAAGCTGAAAATATTGTCATGGCTATGGGTTCCGTTACCGAAACGATTCGGGAAACCATCGATTACCTCAACGCCAAAGGCGAAAAGCTGGGCATGGTGGCCGTGCATTTGTACCGTCCCTTCTCGGAAAAATATTTACTGAACGCGATCCCGAAAACCGTGAAACGCATCGCAGTGCTCGACCGCACCAAAGAACCGGGTGCTAACGGCGAACCACTTTACCTGGATGTGAAAGACATTTTCTACGACAAGGAAAATGCACCGCTGATCGTTGGCGGACGTTACGGATTAAGCTCGAAAGACACCACCCCTGCCCAGATCATTTCGGTTTTTGAAAACCTGAAACTAAAAGAACCCAAGAATCATTTCACGGTAGGTATTGTTGACGATGTCACTTTCAAATCGCTGCCCCTGCTCCCCGAGGTAAGTATCAGCGACAAAAGCACCTTCGAAGCCAAGTTTTACGGACTGGGCGCAGACGGTACGGTGGGAGCCAACAAAAACTCCATCAAGATCATCGGCGAGGCCACCGACAAATATGCCCAGGCCTATTTTGCCTACGACTCCAAGAAATCGGGCGGCATCACCATCTCGCACCTGCGCTTTGGCGACAAACCCATCCGTTCCACTTACCTGGTGGGCACCCCCGACTTCGTGGCCTGCCACGTGCCTTCCTACCTCACCAAGTACGACATGCTGAAGGGCCTCAAAAAAGGCGGTACTTTCCTGCTGAACAGCATCTGGGACGAAGAAGAAACCAAGCGGCGGCTGCCCAACTCCATGAAGCGGTACATGGCCAAGAACCAAATCCGGTTTTACATCATCAATGCAACGAAAATTGCATCGGAGATCGGGCTGGGAAGCCGTACCAACACCATCATGCAGGCTGCTTTCTTCAAAGTGGCGGAAGTCATCCCTTACAGTGAGGCTGAGGAACATATGAAGTCCTTCATCCATAAAACTTACGGACGTAAGGGTGAAGAAATCGTAAACATGAACTATGCTGCCGTTGACCGCGGCAGTGACGTTACCGAAATAAAAATACCTTCAGCATGGGCCAAACTGAAAGATGACAAACTGGAAGTGGAAGACGACCTGCCCGATTTCATCCGCGATGTTGTCAGGCCTATCGAAGCGCTGAACGGCGATGACCTGCCCGTGAGCGCTTTCCTGGGCCGTGAGGACGGCACCTTCCCTCCGGGGACGGCAGCCTACGAAAAACGTGGTATCGCCGTGGATGTCCCCGAGTGGCTTGCCGAGAATTGCATCCAGTGCAACCAGTGTGCTTACGTTTGTCCGCATGCCGCCATCAGGCCCTTCCTGCTGAGTGAAGAAGAGGCCAGGCAGGTTCCGGATGGCATGGTACTGCTTGACACAAAAGGAAAACTGGCACCTCACAAATACCGCATTCAGGTGAGTGTGCTCGACTGCACGGGTTGTGGCAGTTGTGCCGATGTGTGCCCTTCCAAAGAAAAATCACTGGTGATGAAACCGCTGGACGGCCAGATGCATGAAGTGCCCAACTGGGATCACCTCATTAAAAACATCACCGTGAAAGAAACGGTTGTCGATAAGTTTTCATCGGTTAAAAACAGCCAGTTCGCCCAGAGCCTGTTTGAGTTTTCGGGCGCCTGCGCCGGCTGTGGCGAAACGCCCTACATCAACGTGGCCACACAGCTTTACGGCGACCGGATGATGATCGCCAACGCCACGGGCTGTTCATCCATATACGGCGGTTCGGCACCTTCGACACCCTACACGGTGAACGCCGAAGGCAAAGGGCCGGCCTGGGCCAACTCTTTGTTTGAAGATAATGCCGAGTACGGATATGGAATGGCTACGGGTATCCGTCAGATGCGCGACCGCATCGAACGCCTGATGCGCGAAGCCATCAAGAACGGAGCCAACGACGAGCGCAGAGAAGCCTTTGAAGCATGGATTGCCGCGCGCGAAAATGGCGAGGAATCCAAAGCAGCTTCGGCAAAAGTTTCGGAGGTGCTTAAAGGTGCAAAGGACGAGCTTGCAAAACAACTTATGGGACTGGAACAGTATTTTATCAAGAAATCCGTTTGGATTTTTGGTGGCGACGGCTGGGCCTACGACATCGGTTTCGGCGGACTCGACCACGTGCTGGCCTCCGGAGAGGATATCAACGTGCTTGTGATGGACACCGAGGTGTACTCCAATACCGGCGGGCAGGCTTCCAAAGCTAGCCAGACCGGCGCTGTTGCCAAGTTTGCCACGGCCGGAAAAGTGGTGGGCAAGAAAGACCTGGGTGCCATTGCCATGACTTACGGATACATTTACGTGGCACAGGTGGCCATGGGCGCCAGCCAGAGCCAGTACTTCAAGGCTCTGAAAGAAGCCGAAGCCTATCCCGGACCTTCGTTAATTATCGCCTACTCGCCCTGTATCGCTCACGGATTGCGCAGCACCATGGCCAAGTCGCAACTCGAAGAAAAACTGGCCGTTGAAGCAGGCTACTGGACGCTTTACCGTTACAATCCGCTGCTGGAACTGGAAGGCAAGAACCCCTTCCAACTGGATTCGAAAGAACCCGACTGGAGCAAGTTTGAGCATTTCCGCGACGGCGAGGTTCGTTTCCTTTCGCTGAAAAAGACTTTCCCTGAAAAGGCCAGGGAACTGACAAAACAGGCG
>JAJRWG010000059.1 GCA_024276895.1 Bacteroidota bacterium | reverse complement strand
TGTGCGTACTGCCATCACCTCAAAAGATGGTATCATCAATCCCGAGAAAGTCTGGAAAGCCATTGGTGGAGACGGCGGATTTGCTCCCCTGTCCGACTGGGTAAAAGCCTGGATTGAAGCGGAAAATCTCAGGCCCTGGCCGGAAGAAACCGGCGCTTAAGTCCGGCTCGTTACTTCCACAAGGTGGTAACCAAACTGGGTTTTCACCGGGCCCTGCACTTCATTTAAAGTCGACGGCAATCGGCAATCACAAATCACCAATCACCCCTCCTACCCTCCTTTCAGCTTACAGCTGTAGCCCAGGCTTTCGAGCACTGCTTTCACCTTGTCCCTGAAATCGCCCTGGATCAGTATCTGTCCCTGCTTCACAGTGCCACCTGTGCCACATTTTGATTTGAGCAGTTTTCCAAGTTCTTTCAGGTCAGACTCCGTTCCAAAAAATCCTTCCACCAGTGTTACCTGTTTGCCTTTCCGCTGCTTTTTGTCGCGGCTTACATAAAGATTTTGAGCAGACGGAGTCAGGGTGGCTGTTTCTTCCTTCTCCAGACTGTCGAACAAAAAATCAGGATCAGTGGAATAAACAATGCGGTCTTTTTTCTTTTTTGCAGTCATTTTTAGGGTACGATTACTTTCAGTGACAGGGGGTTAACCCTGACTTCCAATTTCTTTTTCATTTTGACGGCCTCACCGTCAATGTTCACCCTCCGCTGGCCTTTTCGTTTGACTACCAGGCTGGAAGACCGGACGATCCGTACAAGCGGCGATCTGTCAAGACGCTTCCAAAGCAAGAGGTTTGCGATGGAAGGCAGATGAAAAACCTCTGGTTTCTGCACGATGCAAACGTCCAGCAGGCCGTCGTCGAGTCCTGCCTGCGGTGCGATGACCGTGTTGTACCCAAACTGTCCAGAGTTGGCAAAACTAATGAAAAACGCCCTGGTTTTGATTTGCCTGCCATCCTCAAAAATCAGCTTGTACTTCCCCGGTTTGTATCTTGGATAGGCCCTGGTGACGATGTGCAAATAGGCAAAAAAACCTCTCTTTCCCTGTGAGGCATACTTTTTTACCACCAGTGCATCGAAGCCCACACCGGCCATGCTCACAAAAGGCACACCGTTGACGATGGCCGTGTCAATGGCAGTAATTTTTGAGCGATTTATGAGTTTCAGTGCCCCTGTGGGCGATAGCGGAATACCCAGTTGCCTGGCCAGGCCGTTGCCAGAACCAAGAGGAACAATGCCCAATACCGTATCCGATTGAATCATGGGTGTGGCTACCTCATTGACCGTGCCGTCGCCGCCGACTGCGACAACCACATCAACGCCTTCGGCCACCGCATCCCGACTCAACTCGGCAGCGTGACCCGCATGGCCGGTCAGGCAGATTTCGACCGTGAAACGACGGGGGTTGATCGCTGACCGGATAAGTTCCTGAATATTCTTTCGTTTCTTAGTTCCTGCGATGGGGTTGACAATAAAACGGATGGACTTCGTTTGCTGTGAGCCGGACTGCTCACCGGTTCGGAAGTCCCCTTTTGCCAGGCTGTGTTCAACCGGTTTCATGGCAAGTTTATTTGGTCAGCCTCACCTTGACAAGCCGGGTCACTTCATCAGCGTCGTTGCCGGCTTCGTCAGAAACATTGAACCTGACTTCGTAATCGCCGGCTGTGTTTACGTCCACATTTTCGGAAACAACAAGCCTGTCGCTGATGTTGATGGTATCGTTGTTTGCGGTAATATCCCATGCCTCGGCTCCGGGGTCCGCGTAAGGCGATACGCCCAGGTTCCAGGTTAGCGGGTCGGGACCAAGCAGTTTGATGAAGGGTTTATTCTTGTCGGTACCATCATCTTTCTTACAGGCTGACAGCAAGATAAAGATTCCCGCCATCAAAAAGAGGAAGGCATATTTGTTTGTTGGCATCAGTTGTTCGGTTTTGTACTGCAAAAATACGAAAAATGCACTTTGGTGTCCACCGTTCCGTCCCATTTACAAATTGCTTTTAGCGTATCAAAAAAACAAGCGGGCAAAACAAATTACTATCTTTGTCGTTTCCTAATTAATAAAAGGACAAAGCATTCATCTACCCGATTACCACTGACAACAATGACGAACAAACAAGCTACATTTTCACTGCTCTTTTTGCTGCTGTTTATTGTAGCTGCCGTACATGCACAGGATGTGAAAACTGCGGACATCCGTTTCCGCCTGCCCCTCAACATCCCGATTTATCTTTCGGGCACTTTCGGCGAGCTCCGCCCCAACCATTTTCATTCGGGTATCGACATCAAAACCCAGGGCGTGGAAGGCAAACCGGTTTATGCCATTGAAAATGGCTACGTTTCGCGCATCAAAGTATCCACGGGTGGTTATGGGAAGGTTTTGTACATCACCCATCCCAACGGTTATGTTTCGGTTTACGGACACCTGCAACGGTTTAACGACTGCCTGGAGCAGTTTGTCAGGACGTTGCAATACCGCAAAGAACGCTTTTCGGTGGAGGCTTATCCCGAAAAGGGAAAACTGAAAATCAGGAAAGGGCAACTGATTGCCTTTACGGGAAATACCGGTGGTTCGAACGGTCCCCACCTGCACTTCGAGATCAGGGAGGAAGCCACGCAGTACCCTGTCAATCCCTTATTTTTCGACAGCATCGTCATCCGCGACAAGGTCAGGCCAAGCATTGCCGAACTGGGGGTTTACCCGGTCGGTGAGCAAACACTGATCAATGGCAAAAACGACACGGCCTTTTTCAGGGTTGAAAAAAACGGCGGGCATTTCAGCTTACTCCCCAATAAAAGCATCAGTGTTTCGGGGTCCTTTTCGCTGGGTATCCGAATCTACGACCAGATGAACGAGATCAGTAACAAAAACGGTGTGTACAGCGTAAAGCTGATGCTTGACGGCGAACAGGTGTTCGGACTGGAGATGAACCGCCTGTCCTTTTCCACAACCCGTTACCTGAACAGCCTGATAGACTACAATTACTACAAGCTCAAAAAGCGCAGGCTTATCCGCACACAGGTTGACACCAACAACCGGCTGTTCAATTACCGTGAGGTAAGCAACAACGGTATTTTTTCGTTTACCGACACGCTGGTTCACGACTTTCGCTTTGAAGTCAGCGATGTGTACGGCAACAGGTCTGACTTCTCGTTCCGGGTGCAGGCACAGAAACAGCTAGCGGTTCCAAGGATGAATGACAACATGCCGGACAAGGGAATCTTTTTCAAATTTGACCGTGAAAACGCCATCAGCTGCGGGTCCGTTTCGCTGAAGTTTCCGGCCAATGCTTTTTACCGTTCCTTTTATTTCCGGCTGGACAGCCTGCCATCCGACGAAGAAGAATATGCCCCAGTCTTCAGGGTACACAACCGGTTTACACCGGTCCAAAAATATTTTACCATTGCCATTGCCCCTGACACGGTTCCCGTTGCCATCAAAAACAAAATGTACATTGCTCTGATTGATAACGAGGGTCGCAGTTATTTCATCGGTGGAAAGTGGAATGCCAGAACACTATCGGCCAAAAGCTGGCAATTGGGCGATTACACGGTGAAGGCAGATACCGTCAAGCCCGAAATCAAGCCATTGAATTTTTCAAATGGAAAGAAGCTTTCCGGTCAGAACACCCTCAAACTGAGCATACAGGAAAAACAAACGGGGATAAAATCATACCGAGGAACCCTCAATGGCCACTGGATTCTGATGGAATACGAACCTAAGAAGAACCGCCTCACTTATACTTTTGACGAGTATCTGAAAAAGGGCGAAAACACCTTCAAACTTGTTGTAAAAGACCTGCTGGACAACGAAGCGGTTTACGAAGCGGTTGTCGTTTATTAGTGACAGGGGCAGTGCTTCAAAGCCTGAACCATGAAGCAGCCATTCGTTCGGCCCTGCTTTTGCAGTTGTCTTTAATCTTCTTAAAAACAATATCGCCACTATCCTCGAAAGTGTACTGGTAATGGCCTTCCACACCGCGACATGTTTCCGTCCCGCCGGTGTTCACAAAAGTCAGCACGTTTTTTACCACCGACAATTCGCCTTCGATCTTTGTGGTGTTGTCCACCGACGGCATTTCAAGGGTAAACGAAAACCTTTTCAGGGTGAGGATGGCCCCGTCGTAATTGCTAACCCAGGTTCCGGTGTACGGCGGCTCGATGGTGATCTGCGGTTCGCGTTCCATCGGTGTTTCCGTGGCAGCCTTTGCAGGTTCCGTTCCCTGGCCACTTTCGGATTGCTGAAGAATAAAATAACCGATAACGCCTGACAAAAGCGCCAGCAGGGCAACAATTAACGCGATGAGCAGCAGTGGATTTTGCCGTTTCTGTACGGTTCGCTTTTTTGATGTTTTGATAGCCATGATTTCTTTTTTTGCAAAAATAACGAAAGCCCGAAAACCCCCGTTAATTTCACTGCACACTGATCCAGAACAAAAACACGGGCAAAAGCTGAGACTTTAAATCGCAACCAAACAGTGTGACAAAGAAACAAATCCGGCGCGGGAAATATCAGCAGATGAATTCAGGCTTTCTGAAAAATGGCTTTAAGCCCCCCGAAGGGGAATTTTAGCAAACTTTAAACTTTCAAACCTTAAACTTTAAACTTTAGACTTTAAACTTAAATCGCAGACTTTCATTTTCCCTATCTTTGCCACCATGCAAGAAACCATCCTTATTCTCGATTTCGGCTCCCAATACACCCAGCTTATTGCCCGCAGGGTGAGGGAGTTAAACGTTTACTGTGAAATTTATCCCTACAATAAAATTCCTGCACTTGACACGCATGTCAAAGGAGTTATTCTGTCGGGAAGCCCCTTCTCGGTGAGGGACAAAAACGCACCCATCCCCGACCTGAGTGGCATCCGTGGCAGCTACCCGCTTTTGGGGGTTTGTTACGGTGCCCAGCACCTGGCACAAACCGGAGGCGGCGAGGTGCTTCCATCCAAAATACGCGAGTACGGACGCGCCAACCTGGGATACATCGACAGAAGTTGCCCGCTGATGGAAGGACTGAGCGACGGCACCCAGGTCTGGATGTCCCACGGCGACACCATCCTGCACCTGCCGGAGAATTTCAAAAAGATCACCAGCACGGCCAGTGTGGAGGTAGCCGGTTTCAGGATTGAAGGCGAAAACACTTATGGCATCCAGTTTCACCCCGAGGTTTACCACACCACGGAAGGTAAAAAACTGCTGGAAAATTTTGTTGTGAATATCTGCGGCTGCACTCGGGACTGGACACCGGATTCGTTTATCGAAACCACCGTTGCAAAACTGAAAGAAAAGCTGCAGAACGATAAAGTGGTGCTGGGTCTGTCGGGTGGTGTCGACTCGTCGGTGGCCGCCGTACTGCTTGACCGGGCCATCGGCAAGAACCTGTACTGCATTTTTGTGGACAACGGCCTGCTGCGCAAAAATGAGTTCAAAGACGTACTGCATTCCTACAAAGACATGGGACTGAACGTCAAAGGCGTGGACGCGGCGGAGCAGTTTCTGGAAGCGCTCAAAGGCGTGGAAGACCCCGAGGCCAAGCGCAAGATCATCGGCAATAAATTCATCGAGATTTTTGATCACGAAGCCCACCTCATCGAAGACGTGAAATGGCTGGCCCAGGGTACCATCTACCCCGATGTTATCGAATCCGTTTCGGTGAACGGCCCGTCAGCCACCATCAAATCGCACCACAACGTGGGCGGGTTGCCCGATTTTATGAAGCTGAAGGTCGTCGAACCCCTCAACTCCCTTTTCAAAGACGAAGTCCGTCGCATCGGCCGTGCTTTGGGCATGCCCGGATTTATCATCGGCCGCCATCCTTTCCCCGGCCCCGGCCTGGGCATTCGCATCATCAGTGATGTAACGCCTGAACGGGTTCGCGTACTGCAGGAAGTGGACCACATTTACATCAACACCATGAAAGAAATGGGACTGTACGACAAGGTTTGGCAGGCCTTCGCCGTGTTGCTCCCGGTGCAGTCTGTGGGTGTGATGGGTGACGAACGCACCTACGAAAACGTAGTGGCCCTGCGCGCTGTGGGCTCTACCGACGGCATGACGGCTGACTGGTCGCAATTGCCTTATGAATTCCTTTCCAGGGTCTCCAGCGAGATCATCAACAAAGTTCAAGGCGTGAACCGCGTGGTTTACGACATCAGTTCCAAACCACCGGCAACTATTGAGTGGGAGTGATGCGTGGTGATTGAGAGAATACATTAAACCCATTCTCCGAAAATGAAATGTGAGCTTCCCCGAAGTTCAGCCGTTTAAATGTAATGTTGCACAAGCCTGATAGTGCGTGTCAGGCGAAGGTGGTGCTTTAGTTAAACCCTGGGTCTAAAAAGAAACTGTCATTTTCCCGGTATCCGGCAAATCGGCTTATATTTATCCGGAATTTACATCTTTTGGTGATTTTTAGACGGGCTGCCGTTGCTCGTCAGAACAGGAAATCAGGGGTACTTACAATCTTTAATGAAAAAGAAATGAAAAGACAGATACTGATTTTGATTGTCCTCTCCGTAATTTCTTGTAAAAAAGATGAGCCTGTTATTTCTTTGCAAAGAAATGATAGAGGTATCGTTTTAAATATTCCTTTGAATGGCAGTCTTCAAAATCCGGCATTCTCACCGGATGGAGAATCAATTGTCTTTACCCGTTTTGTGAACGGATACAACCAGGGGCCTGCAGAATTGTATAAATTCAAGCTGACGACAGAACAATTAACCTTATTGGTTTCGGATGGCAGTGGCAATGTCAATCTTCCCGGTTCAAGCTGGAACGCATCAATCAACAAAATCATTTTTTCCTCTTCGAGAGAGCCGCATGATGAAATTTATATCATTTCCGCAAATGGAACAAGCGGAGATGAAATTCAGCTAACACAGCGTCCAAACAATGTGGCCTACGAACCAACTTTAAGTCCGGATGGTGTCTGGACGGTTTTTGAATCTCATTTGCCTGAGCAGGAAGACCATGGGATCATTATGAAATAT
The DNA here is from genome assembly GCA_024276895.1 of Bacteroidota bacterium. Lineage (GTDB taxonomy): Bacteria > Bacteroidota > Bacteroidia > Bacteroidales > F082 > B6-G9. The sequence continues at coordinate 376 of JAJRWG010000059.1, read as the reverse complement.
AAAATTGACGGCTCTTCCTCTTATCTGTCTTTAACTGATCCTAATGACGATTGCCGGCAACCCAACTGGTCACCAAACAATGATAAGATTCTGTACCAAAGATTTAAGAACGGACAATGGGACATCTGGATCATGAATACTGATGGTTCAGCCAAGATTAAGGTTACATCGGGTAGCGTAGATAAAACAGATGCTTCCTTTTCAAATGACGGCCGGTTTATTGTTTACAGCACATACTTTGAACTGGATTTGTCAAATATTTACAAAATATCAATTCACGGAGGAGGTCCGGTCAGGCTAACTGATTATGAAGGATATGACGGAGCACCTTCGCTATCAGCAGATGGGAACAGATTGGTTTTTGAGTCATTTAACG
>JAJRWG010000058.1 GCA_024276895.1 Bacteroidota bacterium | reverse complement strand
CATCACCATCAACGGCGAAAAAGTGCGAAAGAAAAAGGAAATTGATAAATTTGAAGGCTACTACTTCGATAAACCGGGAATGCTTGTCATTGATTTTAACTGGAACGGCAGCCCGCTGACAATTGACATTGTTGAAAAGTAGGTTGATAAGAAGCACACAATTAAGCCGGATTGAAACAACAGAGGGACAGCTTGAAATCGAAAACAATTGTGTCCGGTATATTTTAAAATTACATATCCATGAAAAAAAACAGAATTATCCTATTTTCGCCCCTCGTTTTCGGGCTGGTACTGACCATGCTAATTTCCTGCCAGGAAGGGCAGCAGAAAAAGGAAGACAACCAAAATCAAAGTAAAGAAGCAGAAGGAATGAAACACGTGGAATGGAGCAGGAACGCCAATATTTATGAAGTCAACATCCGGCAGTACACCGAAGAAGGTACTTTTGACGCTTTTCGAAGTCACCTGCCGCGTTTGAAGGAAATGGGTGTTGACATCCTCTGGCTGATGCCGGTTCATCCGGTGGGCAAGCTCAACCGCAAGGGCTCGCTGGGCAGCTACTACGCCGTACGCGACTACAAAGCTGTCAACCCCGAGTTCGGCACCATGGAAGACTTCAGGGAACTTGTAAACGAAGCGCATGGCCTGGGTATGAGAGTCATCATCGACTGGGTAGCCAACCACTCGGCCTGGGACAATGTGTGGACAAAGGAATTCCCTGACTTTTACGAAAAGGATGAAAACGGCAAGTTCGTTTCACCCTTTGACTGGACGGATGTGATCTCCTTCGACTACAACAACCCGCAGATGCGTGACAGCATGATCACGGCACTGAAGTTTTGGGTTCAGGAGGCCGACATCGACGGTTATCGCTGCGATGTGGCCGGGATGGTCCCCACCGATTTCTGGGACGATGCCCGTACCGAACTGGACAAAATCAAAGCCGTTTTCATGCTGGCCGAAGACGAAGACAATGTGGACCTGCTGCGCCATGCCTTCGACATGAATTACTCCTGGAAATTGAATCACCTGATGAACGACATCGCCAAAGGAAAGAAAATCGCCAATGATATTTGGGATTACCTCCACTGGAACAAAAAGCAGTTTCCACCCGATGCCTACCGCATGACTTTTACCACCAACCACGACGAGAACTCCTGGAACGGTACCACCAAAGAGCGTTTGGGGAAGGCGGCCAACACTTTTGCGGTACTCTCACACACCGTCACGGGCATACCATTGATTTACAGCGGACAGGAAGCAGGGCTGGACAAGCGACTCCGGTTTTTTGAAAAAGACACCATCCATTGGGACAATTTGATCAATCAGGATTTTTACACCAGACTGAACGAACTGAAACACACGAACAAGGCCATTTGGAACGGGCGTGCAGGCGGTGAAATGCATCGCATCGGTGGTGGGAAAAATCCTCATGTTTTTGCCTTTTACCGGCAAAAAGAGGGCAACACCGTTGTTGTCATTCTGAACCTGAGTGCCATAAAACAAAGCCTGATCATGGACCAGCCGAAGGCCGAAGGCAAGTTTACCGATGTTTTTTCGGGAAACAAAACCGCTCTCACGAACGGGCAGGAATTCCGTTTAAAACCCTGGGAGTACCTTGTTTTTGAGAAGTAATCAGATTTCAGACTACTTTTTATACTGTACTTTCTACCTGACTTTTCCAAGGCCTGCAAGAGGCCCAGCAGACAGTCTGCCGGACGGCCGGCAAATTAAAATTGCTTTTCACCAAATCTTCATCTATTTTTGCATGTGTCGTTCAAATGCATTTTGAGATGAAAAAAAATACCGTTTTGCGCCTGGCTGTTGCCGCTGTTCTTTTCGCAACACTCTTAATTACAACGCATAGCCTGGCACAAACACCAACAACCCAGGATTGCCGGGGTGCCATCCCTGTCTGCGATTTTATTTACGAGGAGGACAGTACCGCATCGGGCTATGGCAATTATTTTGAGATTCCAAACGGTGGAAACGGCTGCCCGAACAACCACTGCATGGATGGAGAGAAGAACAGCAGATGGTATGTTTTCACGGTGATCAGTTCCGGAAACCTGAAGTTTCAGATCACTCCCCAGGTCAGTACCGATGACTACGACTGGGCGGTTTTCGACCTTTCCGACTACCATTGCGAAGACATCTGGGGCAATGCAAACCTGATCATGTCGAGCTGCAACGCAGCCGGTGGCGCGGGCTACCAGGGTGCTACGGGCATCAACACCTTTAACGGTGGCACCAAACACTGCAACAACGGCGGGCCGACCAACAAGTGGAACATCGACCTGCCCGTTTTTGAAGGCGAAACTTACGTGCTGGTGGTGAGCGACTGGACCCAAACCCCCGGCGGTTACACCCTCAATTTTTCGGCCTCTTCCGCTTCAATCTTCGACGATCAGGATCCTTACATCGAATACATTGGCGGTGATCAGATTACCGACTGCAATACCAACGATCTCTTTTTCCGTTTCAACGAAAACGTCAAGTGCAACTCCATCCAAAAACAGGATTTCGTGCTTTCAGGCCCCGGCGGCCCGTACGTCATTGACAGCCTTTACGGTGAAACCTGCGACATCGGCGGTGCCAACGAAAGGGAATATACTTTGTACTTTACACCATCCATCAAACAAGGCGGTGTGTACACGCTGACCATCAAGAATTTTGCCTTCATCAAGGATGCCTGCGACAACTACGCTCAGCCTGAGTCTTACGATTTTACCATTGACCTGGATTCGCCGCTTGCCGATGCCGGTGAAGACATTGACATTGCCTATGCCGGAACAGCAAACCTTAACGGCTCGGCAAGCGGCGGCTCAGGTGAGTACAGTTACCACTGGGAACCTGCCGATTTGCTGGACGACCCTGACATCCCCAACCCTACTACGGTCAGCCTGACTTCGAGTACGGCTTTCGTTTTAACGGTGGACGACACCCTAAGCTTATGCGAAGGGCAGGACACCGTTTGGGTCAATGTGGTTGGCGGCCCGCTGGGCATTACTGTTGCGGCCAGTTCCGGTGCAGTTTGCAACGGCGACCGCGTTGATCTTTTCACCTACCCTGATGGCGGTTCGGGAAATTACACCTACAACTGGACCTCCAATCCGCCCTATTTCAATTCCGAAGAACAAAATCCTTCTGACTTTCCCACAGCCGATGTGACTTACATCGTGGAAGTTTACGACGGATTTACAACAGTAACGGACAGCGTTTCTGTTGTCGTAAAACCAAAACCTGTTGCCGATGCAGGTCCAGACCAGACAATCAACAAAGGGACAAGCACAGTACTGGAAGGCTCGGCAAGCGGCGGATCGGGCACTTACGGCTACGAGTGGGAGCCCGCCAGTGAACTGCAGCAAAACGACATTCCAAATCCGACAACACTACCGCTTTTTGACCAGACCATTTTCAGCCTTTTCATCAACGATGCCAACGGTTGCCAGAGCGAACCTGATCAGGTGGTGATCACACCCGAGGGAGAAGCTTTGTCGGCATCGCCTCTCGCTGATCCTATGGACGTTTGTCTGGGACAGTCAACCACCATTACCGCATGGGCCTCAGGCGGTGGCGGAGAATACACCTACCAGTGGACCTCCTCCCCTCCCGGTTTCACCTCCGACCAGGAACAGTTCAGCGTAACACCACTGGTAACAACACGTTATGATCTGGTTGTTACCGACCAGGATAATAACCAGGTAAGTGCCCACGTCAATGTAACTGTGAATCCGCTGCCCGTAATCGATCTTGATCCGTCGGGTATGGGACGCGACACGATTCTGGTCTGCGTGCGCGATTCCGTTCTGCTGGATGCCGGTTTTGACAGCGATCCGTCCGGCACAGAATATTTCTGGCTGAACGCCAACCTGGTAAGCCGTTTCTACAAAGCCAGCACCAACGGAAACTGGTTAGACATTCAGGACCATTCGGTTAGGGTCACACACGGAGGAACAGGCTGCCAGAATACGGGCCAGGTGACGGTTGTGTTCGACTTTGGGGAATGCCAGATCAGTGTACCCGAATATCCATTTGACCTGGATGCCGCCATTGACCTGCACCCCAATCCAAACCAGGGTGATTTTTCGCTGACCATCAACAACGACCTGGAGAGCCTGACCATCAAGATTATGGACACGAGAGGCCGTGTTGTTTACCAACGAATACTCGAAGGTAGATATGCAGCGGGTTACAGCATAGACATCCGGCCCGGCATCCACAGCAAGGGCATCTATTTTGTACAGCTAATTTCAGGAAGTAAGCGGGTTGTGAAGAAAATGGTAGTCCGGTAAGAACCGCCTCCATCTAACCAAAAATACTTTTCTATGAGTGAAAAGCTTGAAAAATTTGATAAGAACGGCAAATTAAAGAGTCGTTTTTACAATCAGGAACTGGCACGTCTTCAGGTCGAACTGGTCAAACTTCAGGAATGGATTAAGGCAAAGAAACTCAAAGTGATCGTTATCTTTGAGGGGCGCGATGCCGCCGGAAAGGGCGGTGTCATCAAACGCATTAACGAGCGGCTGAACCCGAGGGTTTGCCGCGTTGTGGCCCTGGGCACACCCACCGAAAAAGAGAAAACGCAGTGGTACTTTCAGCGTTACGTCCCCCACTTGCCCGCCGGGGGCGAGATGGTGCTTTTCGACCGCTCCTGGTACAACAGGGCCGGCGTTGAGCGCGTGATGGGCTTCTGCACCGACGAAGAATACTGGGAGTTCCTGCGCTCCTGCCCCAACTTCGAACGCATGCTCATCCGCTCGGGCATCATCCTGATCAAGTACTGGTTTTCGGTGAGTGAAGAAGAGCAGGAAAAACGTTTCCAGGCCAGGCTGAAAGACCCCACCAAACGCTGGAAACTCAGCGACATGGACCTGAAATCGCGTGAGCGCTGGGTGTACTACTCCAAGGCCAAAGACGAAATGCTCAACTACACCGATACTAAGTTGTCGCCCTGGTACGTGGTGGATGCCGACGACAAAAAGAAAGCCCGCCTGAACACCATGCGGCACCTGCTTGCCACCGTCCCTTACGGCGACCTCAATTTACCTGAGATTAAGCTGAAGCCGCGCAAGCAAGAAAAAGGTTATGTACGCCCGCCCATGCAGGAACAGACTTTTATCCCCGATTATTACGGAAAAGCAGAAGACGGATAGCTCTCAAGAAAGTCGTCTGAGCACTTAACGGTGAGTTTTCAACTTTAGGAAAACCTTTTTACAGTGGTCTGAAGACTAAGCCAACCGGTCGAAAGTCGTCTGACCACTTGACGGGGACTCAGCTACTTTAGAAAAACGTTGCTACAATTCTGTTAAGTCATTTGTTAAACGACGCATTCTAATTTTATTTACAATCATAAGTACAAATTTCGTAACTAATCAGTGTCGAAATAAAAGAATAACTTCGATATTTCTCTGTGAAACTCAGTGTCTTCTTTGCGGTTCTTTGTGTAACAGCTATTGCACAGAGTTGCTCAAAGAAGCACAAAGTGCCACAAAGAATAAACATGATTTATTGTAAATCCTTATCATTACTTCTTTTCAATACACTGATTAGTTACCAAATTTCTAATTGATCTAATTGCCCTAAATAAATCCCAAACCTCAATTTCTAAACTTAAATCATAAGCATTGAAGGTTTTGGATTTAGGAATTAATCCAGCAGGTAGGCGATCACCTTGTTGATGTCAATTTTGGTATCGGAATGCAGACGCAAAACATTATCACGCTCCGAGGCGATCTTTCCGTACTTCAGGTAATTGTTCCAGATGTGTTCGATGTACCAGTCGGGTTCCCTTCCCCATCGCAGGTCACGCAATTTACGCTGCCAAAAAGTTTCGTGAGTGATCAGTAAAAAAATACGTTTGTCATACAGCAAGCTTACCCGCTCGTCGTTAAAGGCAAACAAACCTTCCGAGATCACAATGTCATTGACTTTTTGCTCCCTGAGGATGGCCTGGTAGTACATTTCGTGGTCGATGGATTCGGGACATTCCCAGTCGATGTGTCCCCGGATGCGTGGGATTTCCGACTCGGGACGGATAAAATCGTCCTGACAGAGGGTTTTCACTTTCGCCTCGTGTTCAAATTCTTTCCTGAGCCGAAAAGCCAGGCTCGACTTTCCGGCGGTACTCACTCCGCCAATTCCGATGATCATGTCTGCCGATTAAATTTCGTGCAAAGTAGGTAAAAATTGCGAACCGGCTTGTTGAGTTTTCGAAAACGGAACGGGCCGTCCGGGCGGGAAAACAGCAGACTCATTTAGCACTTCCTGAGCTTCTTAAACGCCTTCCCGATCTGTTCGATCATATCAGTTGCCACAAGGGCTTCCTGACCGTATTTTTTGGATGCCAGATCGCCTGCCAGACCATGCAGGTAAACACCCAGAACGGCGGCCTGCCCGGGGCTGTAGCCCTGAGCCAGCAAGCCCGTAACGAGGCCGGTCAGCACGTCGCCGCTGCCCGCTGTGGCCATGCCCGGGTTGCCCGTGGAATTGAAATAGCATCTCCCGTCAGGGAAGCAGGTAGTGGTGAAAGCCCCTTTCAGCACCACGTAAACGCCGTACCTGGCAGCAAAATCCCTGAGCTTCTGCAAACGCTCAAAATCATCGGACCACTTACCCGCCAGCCGTTCGAACTCTTTGGGATGTGGCGTCAGGATGCTGCCTTTGGGCAGGAAGGCCAGCCAGGTTTTGTTTTCCGACAGAATGTTCAGCGCATCCGCATCGAATACCATGGGGCCTGGGTATTCCTGGATGAACAATTTAAGCGCCATCTGCGACTGGTGCTCCATGCCCAATCCCGGGCCAATGCCCACAGCAGTGTAAGGGCCGGGGTCGGGAACCTCGGAAAAATAATTGTCGTAGCGGTCAATGCTCAGCATGGTTTCGGGACTGGCCGTTTGCATGATCTGGTAACCCACTTTGGGAATGTGCGTGTGCAGCAAACCCACGCCCGAGCGCAAACAGGCCCTCGAAGCCAGCACGGCAGCGCCCATTTTGCCATAGCAACCGGCAATGAGCAGGGCATGGCCGAAAGTACCTTTGTGGGCAAAACGCTTTCTGCTTTTAAGCATAGGTGCAATGTCATACTTTTCCATGAAAAAGTTTCGTGTTTGCACGCTGTTGATGAAATCCGGGTGCAGCCCGATGTCCAGCAAATACCAGTTACCCACAAAGGCATCGTTTCCGGGCATCAGGAAGGCCAGCTTGGGAAACTGGAAGCTAAGGGTGTAGTCTGCACGTACGATGGCTCCGCCGCTGTGTTTTGAGCTGCTGTCGGCAAAGAGTCCCGAGGGCACATCGACGGCGAGGGTCACAGCCGTGGAAGCATTCAGCTTTTCGATAACCTCCGCGGCCAGGCCTTTGACCGGACGCGTCAGCCCCGAGCCGAAGATGGCGTCAACCAGCAGGTCGTCGGCATCGATCCCCGGAATATCTGACTTTTCTTTGATTTCCACCACATCGACATCGCATTCCTCCAGCCGCTTGTAGTTGGTCTGAAAATCATCCGAAGTTTTTTCCGTAAACCTGACGATGTTTACCTGCACCCGGTAGCCTTTCTTGCAAAGAAGCCTGGCCAGCACCAGCCCGTCGCCGCCATTGTTGCCCGGCCCGGCAAAGATGCGGACGGTGTGGCTTTTGTCCACCCGTTTTTTAATCCAACGATACAATTGGGTCGCAGCCCTTTCCATCAGGTCAACAGAGGAAATGGGTTCATTGGCGATGGTGTAGGCATCGGCATTGCGCACTTCGTCGATGGGCAGGATTTTCATGGCTTTTGTTTTTTGACAAAATTACGAAAGATTCTGCCGGGTGCGGACGTATGCCCCCTCCGATTGAAAAGTCGTCAGACCACTGAAGGATAATCGTTCAACGCTGTAAAAACGAACAACAGTGGTCAGACGACTGATCTTCTTCCGGCTTCCAACTCCCAACTCCTGACTCCCGGCTTCCAACCCCTCTGTCCTGCGGACATCTCCCCTAAGGGGAGAATTGGGATCGCACATTGGCGGAGGGTGGATTCTTCCTGCTTCGGACCTCCAACCCTCACTGGCTTAAGTCTTTGACGCAATATAAAAAAGCGCTACCGAAAGGGGTTTAAGTTGCAAACTTAAAACCAGGTGGGATACTTTAAACTTTAGACTTTAAACTTTAAACTTTAGTCTCTAACCTTCGCGCTCCAAACTCTGTCTTATCTTTGCAGCCCCAAATAACTGACCATGGCACGAAAAAGAAAACCCCTTCCTCTGATTGAAAACCTTGAAATCATTGATGCCGGCGCCGAAGGCAAGGCCATCGCCCGCACGGACGAACGTGTGGTTTTTGTCCCTTTTGCCGCCCCCGGCGACGTGGTGGACGTGCAGGTATACAAAAAGAAGCGCCGCTTTTACGAAGGTCGCATCACACAATTCCACAAGAAATCGGAGCAGCGGGTGGAGCCACAGTGCAGCCATTTCGGGCTGTGCGGGGGCTGTAAATGGCAGCACCTCGACTACAAATCCCAACTGGCTTTCAAGGAAAAGCAGGTGCGCGACAGCCTGGAACGCATCGCCAAAGTGCCTTACGGCGAACTATTGCCCATCATCGGAGCGGAAAAAATCTACCACTATCGCAACAAGCTGGAATTCACCTTCTCGGACCGGCGCTGGCTGACGGACTACGACCCTTCCAAAGAAGAAGGCGGCCCCGAGGACACCAACGGGCTGGGATTTCACCTGCCGGGCATGTTCGACAAGATACTGGACATCGAAACCTGCTACCTGCAGGCCGATCCTTCCAATGCCATCCGACTGGCAGTGAAGGAGTACGCCATCAACAAAGGGCTGACTTTTTACAACGTCAGGCACTGGGAAGGATTCTTGCGCAACCTCATCATCCGCACCACCGGAACAGGAAACCTGATGGTGATCCTGGTCTTCCGCTACGATGACACCGACGTGGCTGAATTGATGCAGTTTCTCTCAGACCGTTTCCCTGAGATCAGCTCGCTGATGTACGTCATCAATGAAAAAAGGAACGACAGCATCACCGACAGGGAAGTACATCTTTTCAAGGGTGACCCGTTCATCATTGAAGAAATGCCTTCGCCACTTCCGGGTGCAGACCCGCTGCGCTTCAAGGTCGGGCCGCTTTCGTTTTTTCAGACCAACACCCTGCAGGCTTTCAAGCTCTACAAAGCAGCTTTCGATTTTGCCGGCTTTACGGGCAACGAACTGGTTTACGACCTGTACACCGGAACAGGCACCATCGCTGCTTTTGTGGCCAAATCGGTGAAGCGGGTGGTGGGCATCGAATATGTTGACGATGCGGTGGAAGACGCCAAAGCAAACATGGCCCTGAACGGCATTGACAATGTTGAATTCCACGCCGGCGACATGGCCAAACTGCTGGACGATGACTTCTTCGCCCGGCACGGCAGGCCGGACCTGGTAATCACTGACCCGCCCCGCGCCGGCATGCACGACAAAGTGATAAGGCAACTGCTGAAGGCTGCCCCGCCAAAAATTGTTTACGTCAGTTGCAACCCGGCCACCCAGGCGCGCGACATTGCCCTGCTGGCTGAAAAATACGAAGTTGCGAAAGTGCAGCCGGTGGACATGTTCCCGCAAACCCACCACGTCGAAAACGTGGTGCTGCTGGAGGTGAAGGAGTAAAACTTCTCTGCCGGGAGTTACTGTGGGGTTTCTGTTAGCAGAAAACGAATAAAAAATATTCTACCGTTATCCGCCATGGAACGGGTGATACTTGTACATTTACTTGCGATATAATGTAGTTGTGCTCCATGCTGAAAAGCCACCGCACGGTCAAGCACATTTGCTGCTCCGTGCCTCCACAGCAAAAGAGCTTGCCCTTTTGCCAACGCTGACCGACAAAATTTTGAACGGTATTTATATTGTTTTTCAAGATAAT
>JAJRWG010000057.1 GCA_024276895.1 Bacteroidota bacterium | reverse complement strand
GACGGATTCAGCCTGAGCGCTTATTCCAATACCAACCTGATTACCCTGGGTGGAGACGGGGATGGCTTCTCAACAAGCCGGTACCTGAATACCAACCTGATTACCCTGGGTGGAGACGGGGATGGCTTTGATAGCGAAACGTTTCTGTATTACCATTACTGGACAGGGCTTGTCGGAACGGGCTGGCTTATTGCGGGAAACTGGACGAACAACATCGTGCCTGATGAAAATGCCCGGGTAATCATCCCGGCCGGTGTACCCAACTTTCCCGGTGTCAATGCCGGTACATTCACAATTGGAGCTGCCTCGGGCGATTACCTCTGCCGCGAACTGCTGATTGAACCGGCAGCGCAACTGACAACGCGGATCAATGCCTTTACCGAGATTTACAGCAAGGTCGAGATCAAGGGCCTGATGCTGGTAAAAAACCGGGCCGCCAACGCATTCAGGGTCATTGGCGGTACCGTTACCGTAACTTCTGGCGGTGAGTTGCGACATGAATGAGGGGGTTGTTGAATCTGAGAAACCCTTGTGCACGAAATGGGGCTGCTACCTGTTTGAGATATTATTGTACTCGTTTGTGTACTCTATTTAAACATCCCCAAGATTTGTTAAAAGTAAAAATCCCTGTAATCGATTGATTACAGGGATTTTATTTTGTCGGGGTAGCAGGATTCGAACCTGCGATCTCCTGCTCCCAAAGCAGGCGCCTTGACCGGACTGGGCCATACCCCGTTTATTATTTTACAAAACTGCCCGCCTGTGTCCCGCTGTTGCGGCACTTCGACGGGCGGTTGCGGAGAGAGGGGGATTCGAACCCCCGGTACCCTTACAGGTACGCCAGTTTAGCAAACTGGTGGATTAAGCCACTCTCCCACCTCTCCGGCTGTTGAATTACTCTTGTCTGTAATTCAGTATTTTTATGAACCAGGGTACTTTTCCCTTTTTGAACCGCTGTTTTCAAACGGACTGCAAAAATAGATAAATGCCGTTTATCTCCAAACTTTTTCGGGCTAATTTTCTGCTCTGGGATTTAACACACTCAGGTCGCTTTGCAGAGGCCTTGTTTACTCAATAGGGTATCTTGTTTTCGCTGGCAATCCACTTTTCAAAAACCTTCACCGAATCGTCGCGCATGAGTTGGGTGAAAGGAATGGAGCGTTGCTCCTTGGGCAGACAAAATTCGTTGTAGATCATGGAATCGTCAAACCCGGCTTTGGCGGCATCGTTTTTTGTTCCGGCATAATAGATCTTGTCAATCCGCGACCAGTAAATCGCTCCCAGGCACATGGGGCAGGGCTCGCAACTGGTAAAAATCTCACAGCCTTCCAGATTGAAAGTGCCCAGTTTTGCGGTTGCTTCGCGGATAGCCACTATTTCGGCATGTGCCGTTGGGTCGTGGGTAGATGTTACCTTGTTCATTCCCCTGCCAATGATCTGGCCGTCTTTCACCACGAGTGCACCAAAAGGTCCGCCCTGGTTTTCTTCCACATTTTGTTTCGCCAGTTCAATGGCTTGCTGCATGATTTTCTTCTTTTCTTCGATGCCTTCCATTTTCCTGTTAATGATTGGTTAATTCCCCCTCGTCAGAAGTTCGTTGTCACCATCCTGCCAACTCCCTTTTCTGGTGGTTTTCTGCAAACTTTCTTCCAGTAAAAGTAAAAACTTTTTCCGTTCAACAATTTGAGCACCCAAACTACGCAGATGAACAGTGTCCTGTTGCACGTCAATAAAATCGAACTTCCATTCCACCAAACGGTCAACCAGGTGCCACAGGGCTACCTTGGAGGCATCGGTTTCGATGTGGAACATGGATTCACCAAAAAAAGCGCCACCCAGCGAAACGCCGTAAAGTCCACCCACCAGCCTGTTGTCCAGGTAGGTTTCCACTGAATGGGCATAGCCCAACTCGTGCAAGCGGGTATATGCCTGCATCATTTCGGGGGTGATCCAGGTACCCTCGTATCCTTTGCGCGAAACCTTGCTGCAATGCGAAATCACATCGCTGAAACAACTATCGAAGCGAACTGTAAAACGCCCGCTGCAGACGATTCTCCGCAGGTTCTTGTGGCGCCTGAAGTGCTTGGTAAACAGCACTGCCCGCGGGTTTGGCGACCACCACAGAATGGGTTGTCCCTCGCTGTACCAGGGGAAAATACCCTGGGTATAGGCGAGCAGTAGCCGTTCGGGCGAAAGGTCACCACCAACAGCCAGTAAACCGTCCGGGCCGGCCTGTTCGGGAGCTGGAAAAACAGCTTCGTCGGTGAGCAGGTAAACAGCCATTTTCAGCTTGTTGACTTTGTTGTTTCACCCAGGCGGGTAAGACTTTTCAATACAGCCTCAGAGACTTCCCTGATCTCTTTTTCAGTGATGGTCAGCGGCGGGGCAATGCGAAAGCTACGGTCGTTGAACAGGAACTGGTCAACGATAAGACTGTTCTTTTGCAGGATTTTCACCAGCTTGCCGACAGAAAAAGCCGGTTTCAGTTCCAAGGCAAGCATCAGCCCTGCCTGCCGGATGCTTTGAACAGCAGAGTGGGGTCCAAGCATGTCCGCAAACAGTTTTCCTTTTTCGTCAGCCTTTTTATGCAGCTTGTTTTCGAGGATGACTTCCAGGCTGGCCAGTGCCGCCGCACAGCACACCGGATGCCCGCCAAAGGTCGTGATGTGACCCAGGGCCGGGTTGTGGGTCAGCAGGTTCATATTTTCAGCCGAAGAAACAAAAGCACCGATGGGCATGCCGCCGCCCATGCCTTTGGCCAGGCACAAAATGTCGGGAACGGTGCCGAAGTTTTCAAAAGCAAACAGTTTTCCCGTCCGTCCAAAACCCATCTGCACCTCATCAAAGATCAACACGGCGCCGGTACGCCGGCACTGCGCCTGTAATGCCTGCATGTATGACTGCCCGGGGATGAGGATTCCCGCTTCGGCCTGGATGGGTTCAATCAATACGGCGGCTGTTTGCCCCGTGATTTGTTCCAGTTCTGCTTCATCCATGAAATTCAAAAACCTGACTCCGGGCAGCAACGGACGGAAGGCGTTTTTCATTTCTTCGTTTCCGAGCACACTCAAGGCCCCGTGGGTGCTGCCGTGGTAAGCATTCTTGAAAGCAATGATTTCTGTCCGGCCGGTTATCCGTTTGGCCAGTTTCAAAGCCCCTTCAATGGCCTCACTCCCTGAGTTGACGAAAAATACTGAATTCAGTGATTCAGGCAGGTTTTCTGCCATCTTTCCGGCAAGCCTCACCTGTGGTGACTGGATGTATTTTCCGTAAACCATCAAATGCATGTACTGCTCCAACTGCTGTTGAATGGCTTTGACAACCTTTGGGTGACGGTGCCCCACATTGCTGACCGCAACCCCCGAAACAAGATCGGTGAACCTTCTGCCCTCCACATCGTACAGGTAAATCCCTTCGGCTTTGACGATTTCAAGGGCATCAGTAACCGCAGCCGGTAAAGCGAGGTGTTGGTAGAACAACTGTCGGTTGGTTAGCTGCATGACTTTTTTCTTTGTTCAAAAATACGGAATGTTGTTGATTGGACCGCGCCCATGAAAATATCCGCCTGTCAGCGTGCCCTTACTCGTTGTTTTTTCCAGTAAGGACAGCCCTCTGAGTTTTTTCTTGGATGAATTTGTTATTCTTAAAGGTTTTTACTTATCATTGTACGATAAAAAAATACCTGATGCGGAATAAAGTTGTCGTCATTACCGGCGCCACTTCGGGAATTGGAAAAGCGCTGGCTTACGAATATGCCAGGCAGGGCTCGAAAGTCGTGCTGGGTGCCCGCACATTTGAAAAGCTGACCGAAATTGCCCGGGAAATTAAAGACAGGGGAGGAGAAGTGGCTATTTCGCAGACGGATGTGGCCAATGAAGCCGATTGTAAAAACCTCATCCAGACAGCAATTGAAATGTTTGGCAGGATTGACATCCTGATCAACAATGCCGGCATTTCGATGCGTGCTTTGCTGGATGATGTGCAACTGCACGTCCTGAAAAGACTGATGGACGTAAATTACTGGGGAACTGTTTACTGCACCAAGCATGCCCTGCCTTACATTTTGAAGGAAAAGGGCAGCATTGTGGCGGTTTCGTCCATCGGCGGACTGATTGGTTTGCCAGGCAGGACCGGCTATTCGGCCTCCAAGTTCGCCATTAATGGTTTCATGGAAAGCCTGCGCACCGAAAACCTGCCGAACGGACTGCATGTGCTGATGGCATTTCCGGGATTCACGGCTTCAAACATCCGCAACACGGCCCTCCTTGCCGATGGCAGCCTGCAGGGCGATTCGCCAAGGGAAGAGGAAAAAATGATGAGTGCTGAAGAAGTAGCTGTTGAGATTTATGCCGCCGTTAAAAGACGGAAAAACAAACTTGTGCTTACGCGGCTGGGAAAAATCATGGTACTGGTCAACAAGTATTTTCCGGCTTGGCTTAGCCGGCAGGTGTACAAAACCATGGCCGCTGAGCCTGGGGCGCCCTTTAAGTAGAATAGAGATTTTAGTGAATAAACGTAAGATAATTAACGAAGTAAAGAAATTAAAAAATGCTTAAGAATTACGAAGTCAGACCCAATGCCGGTTTAGGTGACCTGGAGTTCGGAATAAATATTGACGAATTCATCGTCCGTTACGGCGAACCTGATGAGGTTGATAATTTTGACGAAGACGAAGAAATGAACACCACCTTACTCCATTACTGGAAGAAGGGGCTGTCGGTATTTTTTGTGGGACTGACCAACCAAATACTGGCCGGAATCGAAACCGACCATTCCGATACCACGGTTTTCGGTAAAAAAGTCATGGGCTTGCCGGAATCCGAACTGGTGGCTTTGATGGCGGAAAACGGCCACAAAAGCTACGAACGGGAAGTGGAAGAAAATGACACCCGCCTTTCCTTCGACATCAGCATGATGGATTTCTTCTTCCGCGACGGAAAAGTGATCTTTATGAACTTCGGTGTCCTGGTGAATGAGGAGGGAAAGATCGAAAGAGTTTGAAAGGGTGAAATCCGCATTTTTTTGGCGACAGGCTGCTGAAAAGGATTCCTTCAGCCTGACACTCAGATAATCAGTCTGACACCGCCAAGCTGTTCAATACGGTAGGGAAAATGGTCGCCCGGTGATCCGATAAACATAAAATTAACGGGAATATTCCATTTCTTTGAAAGTTTTTGAACCAAATCAGGGCCAAACTTCCCGTACAGCTTCACAAATTCAATGGTAATATCGGGATATTCCTTATCCAGAAATTCGATGTCTTTCTTCAGCGACTCAACAACTTCCTCCGCATTTTTATCATTTTTATCAACAACGGTGACGAGTTTTAGCTTCTTCGTATTTTCATTTTTCAAAATATAAAGCATCACCTTGTTCAGGTTGCTGATATTATCGCCCCTGGTAAAAAACACGAACTCCTGGGCGTTAATGCGTTCAATGGTCTGGTTTATGGAAACATGAAGTTTTAAAAAGACTACCCGGATGGGCTCAAAAATATTTCTCAGGAGCCGTAAAAGCAGTTTCAGCAAAACAATGCGGTTCAGCATGAAGATGATAAATAATATCCCCGGGATAAAATATTCGAGAAAAATGGTAAAATTGGACGGCATGTCTTCTTTGGAAGGTTCGATGTAAATATTTCCCACCAAAGCAATGAGCGTTCCCGTAAGGGCGATAAACACCGCAAGCCAGTTGGCTTTGTACTTGCGCGGCAGCTTGGCCCTTTTAACCTTCAGCAAGATATTCCCGATGGCAAACAAACTCATCACCGAAAGAAATGAAATGGTGTACACACCGGCCAGTACTTCCACCCTTCCTTTGGTTATTAAAAGAACCGAAATGCTGATCAACAGGAAGAGAATAATAATGCGGTAAGAACTGTTGCGTTTGTTTTTCTTGAGGAAAAACGGAGGCATGATGCGGTCGAGTGTCATCCTTTCCAGCAAACCCGTTAAACCAATGAAAGAGGTTAACACAGCGCCGCTGAGTACGATGACGGCGTCAACCGAAATAACCCATCCCAGGTAGTAACCGCCGGCAATGTTGCCCATTTGAGACAACAATACGTCGCTGTGCAACTCTTTTATTTCGGGTATGGGGATGATGGCTATGGCAAGAAAGGCCATGAGCGGGTTGATGACACTGACGATCACCCACATGTTTTTTAAAGTCTTGACAAAGACGCCCTCGGCCTGTTCCTCGACATAATTCGCCGAACTCTCAAATCCTGAAATCCCCAGCATGGATGCGGAAAACCCAAGAAAAATAGCCATTCCGATGCTCCCGTTCACCGGCAGACGCCAGTTTTCGTAAAAGGTGGACCAACCGTTGTTGATTAGAAAATAAACAATAAAGCCGGTCAGCAGAACGATGGAACACAAATGAAAAATGAAAATTCCTGTGGCTACTTTCGACGATTCACGGATACCGAGTATGGTCAGCAAGGCGAAGAAGGTCAACAGAATGATGGTGGATAAAATGACGGGTTCCGAATTCCATAAACTGTGCAGGTAGTGCATGGCTTCGTTAGCCGAGATGACGGATGTGGCCACGTACGATAAAATAGTCAGCGTGGCTGCAAATGAGGCCATAAACTTACTGGTGGTGTTTAATAAGGCATTGTAGGCACCCCCATTTAAGGGTAGCGCACATACGACCTCGGCATAGATCTTCTGATAAAGAAATAAGATAAATGCAACGATAAGCAGGGTGATCCAGGCATATTTTCCGGCATAAATAATAGACAATGCCGAAACGTAAAGTACCGATGAACTGATATCGTTACCACAAATCGCTGTTGCCTGAAGCTCATTTAACTTCTTATGTACTGGTCTCATCTTCATATTTGTTTTAAGAGGAACTTTACAAAACAACGGATAGACTTTATTTCGTTTCTGAGAATAAACTTTTTCATCAGAATACAGCAAAAAGGCCCCGGACCAGTGGCCATTGCCGTTGTCCGGGAAACGCTACAAATTTCACGTAGCGTCATCCGGGTGAGGGTTTTCAAACCGTTCGCCTCTAACGCATCGCCGCCTGGCGATGGCCTTATTTCATTCATGTCCTTGTTTGGGGGATAAAAAGCCGGTAGAAAAAGTATGCCGCATGCTTGTGCTTTCACTGTTGCAGCCATCTTTGAAAGATGTAAATAATCAAAAACAAAACTACGCTTTATTCTGATTAAAATCCTAATCTTACGGTGTATTTCTAGGGTGAAACCTTAAAATAGCTTTTCTGAGGTCATCGGTATCGAGGTGGGTGTAGATTTCGGTGGTGGTAATGGACACATGCCCTAACAATTCCTGAACGGCCCGCAAATCGGCACCGCACTTCACCAGATGGGTGGCAAAGGAATGCCGGAAAGTATGGGGGCTGATCTTTTTTCTTATTCCGGCTTTTTCTGCCAATTGCCTGACGATGATGAAGACCATTTGCCTGCTCATTTTCCTGCCGTGCCTGTTGAGAAACAAAATATCCTCAAACTTTTTGTCCGGCCTGAGGCGGATGCGAACCTGCTCGCGGTAGATGCTGATTTGTTTGCGGGCAATTGCGCCGATGGGTACCAGCCGCTGCTTGTTACCTTTTCCGGTGACAGTGATGATTTCTTCGTTGAAGTGCAGGTCAGACAATTTCAGATTGACCAGTTCCGAAACACGCAGTCCACAGCCGTAAAGTGTTTCCAGGATGGCTTTGTTGCGTTCGCCCTCGGGGGTTGAAAGGTCCACTGCATCTATCATATTTTCAACCTCTTTCATGCTGAGTACTTCGGGCAGCTTGCGGTCGAGTCGTGGTGATTCCAGTAATTCCGCAGGATTTGTTTCAATCTGGTGCTCAACCATCAGATACTTAAAAAAGGCCTTCACACCCGAAACCACCCGCGACTGCGACCAGCTTCCAAGTCCTGCTTTGTGAATATGTCCCACAAAATCCCGGAGGTCCTCCTGACTGACTTTTGTCAGCGCTATGCCGTTTTTTTCCGCCTCCAAAAAAGTAAACAGTAAATCAACATCGTGCAAATAGGCAGTCTGTGTATTGGCCGACAGGCCCTTTTCCAGTTTCAGGTAAACCGAAAAACCTTTCTTGAGGATGGGATAATTCATGCGGTTTCAGTCGTTATCGCCGGAGAGGCCCTATCCGGTAAGCGGTTATTTTAGCCCTTCAGTTGACGATTTATAAACATATTCTCAGAATTCCATCAGAGAATTTTGCCCCTAAAAATACAGTCTAAAAAGCAATAATCCGCAGTAATCACTATTTTTGTTTTTTTGACTTTACACTGATATTTACAAATTACTTACAATCAAATTTATAGAAAGAAATGGTAGATTTTTCATTAGAACCC
This sequence comes from Bacteroidota bacterium, assembly GCA_024276895.1. Taxonomy (GTDB): domain Bacteria; phylum Bacteroidota; class Bacteroidia; order Bacteroidales; family F082; genus B6-G9. The sequence goes on along the minus strand of JAJRWG010000057.1, from coordinate 26,434 downwards.
AAACAAATTGAGATCAGGGAAAAAGTCCGGGATTTTGCTGACCGTTACATGCGGCCCAATTCAAGAAAGTATGATGAACTGGCTGAATTCCCCTGGGACATTGTCAAAAAAGCTTATGAAGAAGGCATGATGAACGGCCCCATGGACGTCAAGTACGGCGGTCACGGCCACACCATCTTTGAAAGTGCCCTGGCTTCGGAAGAGCTGGGTGCCGGTTGTGTGGGTATCGGCATTTGCATGGACGCCAACACTTTGGCCCTGACGCCACTGTACATCGGTGCCAGCGAGGAGCAGAAAAAACGTTTTTTCGGTGAAATCAACGAAAAGAAGAGTGTGGCTGCTTATGCGCTTACTGAACCGAATGCCGGTTCGGACGTAGCAGGCATTAAGACACAGGCCATCCTCCACGGTGACAAATACATCCTGAACGGACACAAGCGTTTTATCACCAATGGAAGCGCTTCCACTTTTATCACGGTGTTTGCCATTACTGACCCGGAAAAAGGCGCCCGCAGCCTCACTGCTTTTGTGGTGCCCACCGATTCACCCGGCGTTGAGCAGGTAGGCGACATGCGTAAAATGGGACAACGGGCATCGGTACAAACCGAATTCAAATTTCACGATGTGGAAGTACCCGTAGAAAACAGGATTGGCGGCGAAGGCCACGGCTTTTTGTATGCCATGAAAACTTTTGAAAGAACCCGTACCGGCGTCGCTGCCCTGAGCATCGGCAATGCCCGAGAGGCTTATGAGACAGCCCGCGACTGGGCGAAAAACAGGATACAGTTCGGCAAACCCATTACCGTAAACCAGGGCGTCAGCTTTATCCTGGCCGATATGGCTACCGAAATCGAAGCCGCCCGCCTGCTGACCTGGCATGCCGCATGGGCGTACGACAACAGCCAGAAGTCGGCCAACCTTTTGTCGGCCATGTCGAAACTCTACGCTTCCGACGTCGCCATGAAAGTAACCACCGACGCCGTGCAGGTGATGGCAGGGGAGGGGTATTCCTATGATTACCTGGTGGAGAAAATGATGCGCGATGCCAAGCTTTGCCAGATTTACGAAGGCACCAACCAGATTCAACGGGTGGTGATCGGTAAAGGGATACTGAAGTAGTTTCTTCGAAAGGTTTAAAAATTAATATTGAGCCGGTGATCTGCGTATCATCGGCTTGCTTTTTGTCATCAGACATGCGAAAAACGATGGACAAGGTTTACGGGTTTTTCACCGGGAAGCGATTTATCCTGACAATTATTTTACTCACAGTTGTAGCGTTCTTCTTCAGTCTTTTCGATCGCTACATTTACATTGATGATGCCTGGTTCGGAGAACAGGCTTACTGGTTCTCAAAACTCGGTTATGTTAAAACCTCAAGCATTATTGACTTTTACGGCTGGGACGAACGGCTTTTTGTTTACCATAAATTAAACATCATCATCGGTGCCGGCCTGATAAAAGTATTCGGTTGGTCGCCGGAGCCGTTGAGAATATTCACGCTGCTGGTCTTCCTGCTATTTCTGTTTATCGTTTTTAAAAGTCTGAAATCTCCGGCTTTGTTTTCAGCTCGGGTGAAAAGTCTCCCGGTATTCTTTTTTCTGATCGTCAATCCGCTGGTTTTGTTGTTTGCTTTTACTTTCCGGCCCGAAATATTGGTGATGAGTTTGGGGTTCTACTCCTTTTTACTGCTCAACGGTAAAGAAACAAACCTGAAAATACTTTTGTCTGCTGCATTGGCCGGTATTGCCTTGTTGGTACATTTAAACGGTGTGATATTCATCGTAGCCGGCTTTGGGCTACTGCTGATGAGAAAAAGGCTAAAGTCAGCACTTCTTTTCGGATTTACCGCCACGCTTGTTGCTTCACTTTACTTCTACGACCTGTGGCAACCCGGGCATTTCGACACCTTTCTTTACCAGATCAGGCACTGGCCCGATGATATCGCAAGCAATTACAACACCGGCGGATGGTTCTCTTTTATTATTGCTGCCCTGGTTAAATTGAGTAAGGAACATCAGCGGTTTTTCTGGAGTCCCGATGTATGGGGTTTGTCGGGGGCATTTGTAATTGCAATGGTCTTCAAAGGAAGGACCCTCTGGACAAAACACAGGGATTTGCTGCTGTATCTGCTTTTTGCCATTATCGCACTCAATGTGCTGGGATCGCACATTGCCGAAGTATCCATGCTGTTGCTTATGCCTTATATGGCGATAATTGCCGCTTCGTTTTTATCTGAGATTAAAATCAATGCCAAAGCCTGGATGCAGCTTACCGGGATTGTCCTCATTTTGTTTCAGACAGGAACGGCTGCAACCGGTCTTGCCGAAACTTTTGAAAAAAAGGAAAACACCGTGGAAATCTCTGCTGAGATGCTTGCCGGTTTTCCGGAAAACAACGAAATTGTGCCGGTGCCTTTCCGTTTTATTTTCAATCAGATTCCTTTCAGGCGGCTGGTATCTTTTAAAACGATGGAATATCATCAGGCGAAATACGGCCGGAAGTACACCAAAGAGGAGTTCCTGGCACTGGCGCTGCGGCTTGGAATCCGCCACATGATCGTAGCACCCGAAATGCTCTCCAACAATAAGATGTATCCCTGGATGAATGAGGAATTTAAGGATGTTGAAAAAGGAAGTTTTGTCAAACTGAAAATAGAGCCCGGTTCAAATAATTTGCTCCGGGTAGAATAATACCGGCGAAAACGCTCCACTCCGCAGCGTTTCTTGGTGAATAAATAACACCAATATTGACTATTTTCCTGATTTATCTTTTCCAAGTCTCAACTTTTCCAAAGTTCAAAACTTTGGAAAAGTTCAAGGAATGGAGAATCCCCAAAGATAAAAAAAGACGCTACAAAGTCTGTAACGCCTTCAAATTTAGAATCAATCCATCCTTAGAAATTATACCTGCCCTCGTCAATCAGCTTGTCCGCAATTTTTCTTCTTTCTTCTTTTACGTTGACCGGATAAATGTCGGTGATGGTGCGGATGGCCTTGTAAAGCTGTTCTTTTTGCTCATCTTCTGCAAAGGAACCGATGGCATCAAAGGCCGATTTGTAAACCCTGCCGGCAGTGTCCTGCATCAGCACATTCAGTATGCTTTTGTAAACGGAAACGTCGGGTTTCAGCTTATTCTTTTCGATCTTTTCCACACGTAAAAGGGTGGATTCAAGGACGTAAATATGCATGATCATATCGGCAATATTCATCAATATTTCCTCTTCAAACATCAGCTTGCGTTTGAAAGTTTCCTGCACTGCCGGGAGCAACAATAGAACAGCCTTTTTCAGGTTTTTCACGAAAGCATGCCTGGTTTCGAAATATTCACCGGCATTCAAGTCAATGGCTGCAATGGCGTTGATGTTTTCAAGCGCTTCGCGGGCTGACTCAAAAAGTTCTATCTTGTGCTTCAGCCCTTTTTTCGTGGTGGAGTCAACGGTGATCAAACGATTGATCTCGTTTGTCCCTTCAAAGATGCGGTTGATTCTTGAATCGCGGTAGGAGCGGTCTGCCGGCGCTTCGGAAGAAAACCCCATCCCACCGTAAATCTGTACCATTTCGTCAACAATGTAATCCAGTGATTCAGAGCCGTAAACCTTGAGTAATGCACATTCGGGTTCAAATTCGGCAGCGCCGTTGATGTTGGCTTCGCCGTAGCTTTTCCCTTCGGCTTTTAGTGCTTCGATCATCAGTTCCACGTCCTTGCTGGCACGGTAAACTGCCGATTCGGTGGCGAATGTTTTAATGACCTGCTCGCCCATTTTGTGTTTGATGGCGCCAAAGGCGGAGAGGACGGAACCGAACTGCTTGCGTTCGTTGGCATAGGTAACGGAATAATTGATGGCTCTTTTCATGCCGCCGATGACCGTGGCGCCCAGTTTGATGCGTCCGATGTGCAGGATGTTCAGCGCGATGCGAAAGCCTTCACCGCGCCTGCCCAGCAGGTTCTCCACCGGTACTTTTACATCGTTGAAAAAGATTTGCCGCGTTGACGAACCTTTGATCCCCATTTTGTGTTCTTCGGGATTCATGGTGATGCCGTCCCAGTGGGCTTCCACCAAAAAAGCACTCAGTACGCGGTCGTTGTCGATTTTGGCGAAAACCGTCAGCAGGTCGGCAAAGCCACCGTTGGTGATCCACATTTTCTGCCCGTTTAAAATATAATGCTTACCGTCTTCTGTGAGCACTGCTTTTGTTTTCCCTGCATTGGCATCGGAGCCCGCGCCCGGTTCGGTGAGGCAGTAGGCAGCCAGCTTTTCGCCGGTGGCCAGGTCGGGCAGGTACTTTTGCAGTTGCTGCTCATTGCCGTAGTAGGCGAGGGGCAGGGTGCCGATGCCCGTGTGAGCCATGAAGGCTACCGAGAAAGAATAGGCCGAGCCGATGGCTTCGTTGGCTTTCATATTGGTCAGGAACGACTGGCCGAAGCCCTCGTATTCTTCGGGGATGGAAATCCCAAGCAAGCCCATTTCACCGGCTTTTTTCAGCAAGGCGGGCATCAGGCCTTCCTGGTGGTTGTCGAGGGCGGCGAAATTCGGTGCAATCTCCGTTTCGACAAAGTCAACGCAGGTTTCGGCTATCATTAATTGCTCTTCATCAAATTCTTCGGGAATAAAAACGTCTTCGGAATCAACATCTTTGATAAGGAATTCTCCTCCTTTCAGGGTACTGCTCATAGCTTTTACAATTAATCAAATTAAATTTTGCGGTGGCAAAGGTAAGATTTGCCCTTAAATTGCGAAACCGCTTCAACAAAGTAAAGTGGTTTCTCTTTCAGACCTTTGCGGCTTTTTTCGGCTTGGTAATTTTTATTTTAATTTCATCCTTGCGTGCATCAAAATCAACGGTTATGGTATCGTTTTCCTTGAGCGAAGACCTGATGATCTCCTCCGCCAGCGGGTCTTCGATGTATTTTTGGATGGCGCGCTTGAGCGGACGGGCGCCGAACTGCTCGTCCCAGCCTTTTTCGATGATGAAATCCTTGGCCTTGGTGGTTACTTTGATTTTGTAACCCATCTCATTGATGCGGCCGTAAAGCTGCTGCAATTCGATGTCGATAATCTTGTAGATGGAATCCCTTTCCAGCGAATCGAAGATAACTACATCGTCTATCCTGTTGAGGAACTCAGGGGCAAAAGCACGCTTGAGGGCATTTTCGATGACTCCTTTGGCATGACTTGCCCTGCTGGTGCGTTTGGCTTCTGTACTGAAACCTACGCCCTGTCCGAAATCCTTTAATTGCCGTGAACCGATGTTGGAGGTCATGATCACGATGGTGTTTTTAAAGTCAACACGGCGGCCAAAACTGTCGGTGAGCACACCATCGTCCAGCACCTGTAACAGCAGGTGGAACACATCGGGATGGGCTTTTTCAATTTCGTCGAGCAAAACAATGGAGTAAGGTTTTCTTCTTACTTTTTCGGTGAGTTGTCCACCCTCTTCGTAGCCCACGTAACCCGGAGGCGCCCCCACCAGACGCGAAACGGCAAATTTTTCCATGTACTCGCTCATGTCGATCCTGATGAGTGCATCTTCGCTGTCGAACAGGAATTTGGCCAGCATTTTGGCCAGGTAAGTTTTACCGACTCCCGTGGGGCCCAAAAAGATGAAACTGCCGATGGGCTTGTTAGGGTCTTTCAGCCCGGCACGGTTCCGGCGGATGGCACGAACGATTTTCATGATGGCTTCGTTCTGTCCGATGACTTCTTCCTGAAGCGCTTTATCCATATTGATCAGGCGGTTGCTCTCGCTTTGGGCAATATTGGTTACCGGAATGCCCGTCATCATGGCTACCACTTCCGAAACATTGTGCTCCGAAACCGTTTCGCGGTTGATCTTGGCCTCTTCTTCCCAGCGTTTTTTTGCCCGCTCCAGTTCATCGGTGTAACGCCTTTCGATGTCCCTGAACTGGGCTGCTTCCTCAAATTTCTGGGCGACAATGGCCTGGGTCTTTTTCATCCGGATCTCTTCGATGGAATTTTCCAGGTTGATGATCTCGGCAGGTACATGAATGTTACTGATGTGTACCCGTGCACCTGCTTCGTCCAGTGCATCAATGGCTTTATCGGGCAGGAAACGGTCGCTGATGTATCGGTTGGTGAGTTGAACGCAGGCACGGATGGCCTCCTCGGTATATTTTACAAGGTGATGGTCTTCGTATTTTTCTTTGATGTTTTCAAGGATGTTGATGGTTTCCTCGGGGGTGGTTGGGTCAACCAGCACCTTCTGGAACCTTCTTTCCAGCGCACCGTCTTTTTCAATGTGTTGACGGTATTCGTCCAGTGTGGTGGCGCCGATGCATTGCAGTTCGCCCCGTGCCAGCGCCGGTTTGAACATATTGGAAGCATCCAGTGAGCCGGAGGCGTTACCGGCACCAACGATGGTGTGGATTTCGTCTATGAATAAAATGATGTCCGGGTTTTTTTCCAGTTCGTTCAGAACGGCTTTCATCCTTTCCTCAAACTGACCGCGATATTTGGTTCCGGCTACCAGTGATGCCAGGTCAAGGGTAACGACCCGTTTGTTGAACAGCGCCCGCGAAACCTTGCGGTTGACGATGCGCAAGGCGAGGCCTTCGGCGATGGCCGATTTACCCACACCGGGTTCACCAATGAGGATGGGGTTGTTTTTCTTGCGGCGGCTCAGTATCTGGGCAATACGTTCCAGTTCTTTCTCCCTGCCCACAATGGGGTCCAGGCGGCCCTCTTCGGCAAATTTGGTCAGATCACGGCCAAAGTTGTCAAGAACCGGGGTTTTCGACTTGGGGTCCTGCTTCTTGCTACCACTGCCCATGGGCCTTCCCGGCCTTTTGGGTTCGTCCTCGGATTCGTCTGAAATGGCCGACCTGGGATGCTCGGGTACTTCGTCACCCTGCTTATCTTTTTTAATGGAGGTAAGTTCCTCCATTAAATCGTTGTATGAAACGCCCTGCTTAGCCAGTTCACTCGAAACCAGGTTGTTCTTGTCCTTTAAAATGGCAAGCAACAGGTGCTCGGTACCGATGAGCTCGCTGTTGAATACTTTGGCTTCCAGATACGTCAGTTTCAGGGCTTTTTCCACCTGCTTTGAAAGCGGGATGTTACGTACGTTACGGTCTGTTCCGTTTTCGTTCTTTACGGCCTTTTCAATGTTTTTCTTGCAACCTTCCAGGTTTACCCCGAAATAGTTCAACAGTTGTACGGCCATACCCTTTCCTTCGCGGATAATACCCAGCAACAGATGTTCTACACCCAGGTAGTCGTTGCCCATCCTTGCTGCTTCCTCACGGCTGTACGCCAGCACTTCCTTCACCCTGTCAGAAAATTTAGCCTCCATAAAATTGATTGTATTTGAACTGCAAAATTAATAAAACTTGCCGGTTTTCTTCCCAAAAAACGGAATGTTATCACACTAAAACCCGCATCGGACAAAAGCCGATGGGTTTTCGTTTGTTAAGCACCTGATATTTGCACATCCAAAAATAGCCGGAATGTTTTTTTCGGCAGGCTCACGGGTTTGCTAAATGCTAACAACCCATTGTTAACATTAATGTGAAGATAGTGGATATTTTTAACCAAAACTTTACGTGAAATCCGTACCTTTGCACGTTAATTTTTTTTTGAAAAAGAATAAAAGAACGTTTGGATGGAAAATGAGTTTGAGAAGGAAAGAATAGTCAAAGTAAATATTGAAAGCCAGATGAAATCGGCCTACATCGATTATTCGATGTCGGTTATTGTTTCAAGGGCTTTGCCCGATGTGAGGGATGGCTTGAAACCTGTACACCGTCGCGTTTTGTTCGGCATGCACGAGCTGGGTGTTTTTTCCAATCGCCCGTATAAAAAATCAGCCAGAATAGTAGGGGAGGTGCTCGGTAAATATCACCCCCACGGCGACACATCGGTTTACGATTCGATGGTACGCATGGCCCAGGATTGGTCGTTGCGCTATCCGCTGGTGCAAGGGCAGGGAAACTTCGGCTCCATTGACGGCGACAATCCTGCTGCGATGCGTTATACCGAGGTGAGACTTCGAAAAATTGCCGAAGAAATGCTGGTTGACATCGACAAGGAAACGGTGGATCACCAACCAAACTTCGATGACACCCTGCAGGAACCAACCGTTCTGCCGACGCAGATTCCCAACCTGCTCATCAACGGTGCCTCGGGCATTGCCGTGGGTATGGCCACCAACATGGCACCGCACAACCTGTCGCAGGTGGTTGACGGGATTGTGGCATATATTGACGACAACGATATTGAGATTTCCAAACTGATTTCGCTGGTACAGGCTCCCGACTTTCCCACGGGCGGCATCATTTACGGCTACGAAGGTGTGGTCAGTGCTTTTGAGACCGGACGGGGCAGGGTAGTCATGCGCGGCGAGATGCAGCTGGAGGAAACTAAATCGGGCAGGGAACGCATCATCGTCACCTCGGTGCCCTACATGGTCAACAAAGCGGAAATGATCCGCAAGACAGCTGATCTGGTTAACGAGAAGAAGATTGAAGGCATTTCCGATATTAATGACGAGTCGGACAGAAACGGAATGCGCATTGTTTACGATCTGAAAAAGGATGCCATTCCAAGAATCGTCATCAACAAACTGTACCAGCTGACGGCTTTGCAAAGTTCTTTCAGTGTGAACAACATTGCCCTGGTAAACGGCAGGCCCAGGATGCTCAACCTGAAAGACATGATCCGCTTTTTTGTGGAACACCGTCACGAAGTGGTTACACGGCGGACCGAATACGAACTGAAAGAGGCGGAGCGCAAGGCTCACATCCTGGAAGGTCTCCTGGTTGCACTTGACAACCTGGATGCAGTGATTGCATTGATCAGGGCTTCAAAAACACCCGATGACGCCAAACAGGGTTTGATGAATTCATTTGAACTCAGCGAAATCCAGGCCAAAGCCATCCTGGACATGCGCCTGCAAAAGCTCACCGGGCTTGAAAGGGATAAGATCAAATCGGATTATGCCGAGTTGATGGCCTTGATTCAGCGTCTGAAAGAAATCCTGGCCAGCAAGGACATCCGCATGAACATCATCAAGGAGGAACTGCTGCGCATCAAAGAAAAATATGGCGACGAGCGCCGTTCACAGGTCGTGTACACAGCCGAAGACATCCGGATGGAAGACATCATCCCTGATGAAAAGGTCGTCATTACCATTTCGCACCTGGGTTATATCAAACGAACACCCTTGACCGAATACCGCCAGCAAAAAAGGGGCGGACGCGGTTCACGCGGCAGCACCACACGCAACGAGGATTTTCTGGAGCACCTGTTTGTGGCGACCAACCACAATTACATGCTGTTTTTTACCGAAAAGGGGAAAGTATTCTGGCTGCGGGTGTTTGAAATACCGGAAGGCTCGAAAACCTCCAAAGGCAGGGCCATCCAAAACCTCATCCAGATTCCGCCTGACGACAGCGTCAAAGCTTTTCTCAACACCAAAGACCTGAAAGACGAGGAATACATCAACAGCCATTACATCATCTTGGCTACTAAAAAGGGCGTTATTAAGAAAACCACCCTTGAGGCTTATTCCAGACCACGGCAAAACGGCATCAACGCCATTACCATCAGGGAGGGTGACGAACTGCTCCAGGCACGGCTGACAGACGGTACCAGCGAGGTAATCCTGGCTAAAAAGTCGGGCAGGGCCATTCGCTTCAACGAAGAAAAGGTTCGTGCCATGGGCCGCAATGCAGCAGGTGTGCGCGGGGTGACACTGGCCAACGACGATGATGAAGTCGTCGGCATGGTTTGCCTCGAAAGCGATGAGTACAGTGTGCTTGTAGTTTCGGAAAAGGGCTATGGAAAACGTTCAAAAGTAGAAGACTACCGGGTAACCAATCGTGGTGGAAAAGGTGTGAAGACCATCAATATTACCGAAAAGACAGGCTCGCTGATCACCATTAAACACGTGACGGACAAAGACGACCTGATGATCATCAACAAATCGGGCATTGCCATTCGCATGAAGGTAGAAAACCTGCGTGTAATGGGAAGAGCCACCCAGGGTGTCCGGTTGATCCGGCTGAATGAAGATGACGAGATTGCAGCCGTTGCAAAAATTGAGATCACTGCAGACGAATACGAAAGTCAGCTGCTTGAGCAGGTGGATGATAACGGTACTGATGATCTTACCGGCACGGAAGATGTTTCACCGGAAGGGGAGGAGCAATCCGGAACGGAGACGGACACTCCACAGGAGGATATTTAGAATTGGTATAAATTTTGCTGATTTTCACAAGATTTCAGTTAATCTATACTTTTGCACAAACGAATAAACTTTTGAAAATGAAAAAAATTGCAATTTTACTGGGCTTAAGCCTTTTGATCAGCATGGGTGCCTTTGCACAGAAAAACAAGCGTACCAGTGCTTACATGTATAACAAGAACGGCGAGTACAAGAATGCAAAAGAAGCCATTGATGCGGCTGCTGTGCACGAAAAAACCATGTATGACCCCAAAACCTGGATGTACCGTGGCATTATTTATTACAACATCCAGACGAATGGCCTGGCTGATTTATTGACCAAAGATGCTTTAGATGTATCCTATGAGTCGTTGAAGAAGGCCAGCGAGTACGATGAGAAAGGGACTTACAAGGACGAAATCAATCTTTACATGAACAAACTTTCCATTGAGTTTTTTAACCGCGGCATCCAGGCTTTTCAGATGCAGGATTACGATGCCGCTTTGGTGGACTTTGAAAAGAATTACAAAATCGGGGAATCGGTGGGGCGTATCGACACCATAACTGCCTTTAATATCGGCATGGCAGGCGTGTACGGCAAAAAGCCCGATATTGCTGCAAAATACCTTGGTATTTGCATTGATAACGGCTACAGCGATGCCCGTGTTTACAAGTATTACAGCAAATCCATCAAACAACTTGGCGACACGGCCAGGGCACTGGAGGTCATTAAGACCGGCAGGAAGGAATTTCCCGAGGATCTGGGACTGATGCTGGAACTGGCACAGATCTACCTGGAAACAGGCCAGAACACCAAACTAAGGGAAACATTGCTGGAAGCGGTTAAAACAGATAGCGAGAATCCCAACCTGTATCTGATCCTCGGCCAAACCTACGATAATGACGGTGATTTCGACAAAGCCATTGAGTATTACAACAAGTCCATTGATCTGGGTGCGAACAGTTCAACAGTTTATTACAATATCGGTGTTATTTACAGTAATGCCGGCAAAGCGTATCTGGATTCGGCCAACAATCTGCCGCTGAATAAGGTAAAGGAATACGATACGCTGGTTGGAAAAGCCAATGCAGAACTTGAGCAAGGCATGCCTTATTTTGAAAAGGCCCTTGAACTCAATCCTGATGACAAGGATTCACGCCTGGCTTTAAAGAATATTTATATCCAGTTGAAGATGAATGACAAGTTGAAGGAATTGATCAAAGAAGACTAAACATAATTTAAAAGAGGGCAGGGAGGCAGAATCGGTTGTTTCCCTTCTCTTTGAAAAACACTATTTAACATAATATAAATTATAGGACATACCTGATATATTCCTTTTCACGTATGGAATACACCTTTACTTTTGTTTTGTTCAAAGGCTTGTCAAATAAGTGGTAGTGAGTTTTAAAAAGTGGATTTAGTTCCTGAATTACCCTTGTACAGTTTTGTTATGGGCGTTATTGTCCATTAACATTTGAGAAGTGTAATTTAACTTGCTGTTCAGTGATGCAAGTAAACTCTCAAATTCATCGTGCCGGATTTCACTGATTCTCCTGAGCAACAGCTTACGTTGCTTCTTCAATCTGCGGTAGTAGCTCTGCAGAAAGACTCGCTTGCTTGCTTGTTTCATTTTTCCTGAATTTAATGAACGTTTACTAAATCAAAAACTCGTTGTGAAAAAATCACCGTCCAAATATAGTAAAAAAAACATATGTTTTACAAATTCAGTAAAAAAAATCTCAGGAAGATATAAAAAGCAAAAGTAAAACAGTAAGAACAGTATCAGCGAATGATGATTTTCCTGACTGAAAAAATGGTTTCACCGGCAGACACTCTCACAAAATAAATACCCTTTTTATTCTGCTTCAATGAAACCGGAATGCTTTGTCCTTTGTCAAAATTACCTGTAAATTGTTTGTCGTAAACAGGTCTGCCAAGAAAATCATAAACATTGATAGTCACATCCTTAACCGGTGTATTCAGGACAATTGTAAACTGTCCGTCGCTAGGATTTGGGAAAACACTGAAGGCGGTCCCTTCATCTGAAATATTTTCGTCAATTCCGATCTGACATTCCTTGAAGTCGAACACAATGGTTATTTTTCCCATGCTCTCGCAACCGGCTGTGCCGGGATAGTTTACACGTACCTGGTGGGTTTGAAAATCAATCCAGTTTCCGTTGGTTGAGGCTGTGTAATAGCGATTCAGGTAATTGATGTTCGTCCAGAAATAGGTTGTGCCATCAGGGTCATCATCATTACCTGCATCGAGTGTGATCGAGTCGCGGACACAAATAACAATGGTATCGGGTGCAACCGGGATAATCCCTTCAGGTACAAGGTCGATGACCGGCAACGGGCTTACTACAACCGTTGCACTGCCATTAAATTCATTGTTGTACTGATCGGTCAGGTGCAGGTTGTACTGGATATTTCCCGCTTTTGTCGGCGTAACTGTAAATGAAGCTTCCGAAGAAGTAAACCCGGGCGGATCGTCACCGGTCCATTCGTAAGTGTACTCAAGCCCTCCCCCGCTGGCGTAAGCAGTGATCTGTGTTGACTGGCCCAGACAAATTATATCGGGCTCAGCCGTGGGCAATGCCCACAGTGTTGAACCGCTGAGGTTAATCAGCACATCGTCTGTCTCACTAATGCAATCCCTGCTGTCGGTTACCGTAAGTGTAAACCATGTAGGAGCTATAATGGGCAGTGTGGTTGGTGCAGCGATGTCGTTTTGTTCAAGCAGTCCGGCAGGCTGCCATTCAAACGAATAAGGTGGTAAGCCACCGGAGGCAGAACCATCCAGAACGGTAGTTTGTCCCTGGTCGATTGTCTGTACCGGACCGGCATCGGCCGTTGGCCGCTGGAAAAATGTAATCGTCACACTGTCCCTGGCGGAGCAACCCACGTCGTTGGTCACTTCGCACCAGTAAGTCCCTGAACTTTCTACTGAAAACGTTTGTTGTGTAGAGCCGTTGGGCCACAGGTAGCTGGCGTAACCGGGGCCGGCATCAATGGTGTAAAAGCCACCTTCGCAGAGACTTACGTCGCTTCCCAGGTCAAGTTGCGGTTTTGGCAGGGCTACCACTGAAATGGTATCGCTTTTGCCGCATCCGGGGCCGTTGGTCACGTAACACCAATAATCACCGGCCGTAAAAACGGTGGTTGTCCTGGTGGTGTCGCCATTACTCCAGAGGTAGGTTTCAAAATCATTTCCTGCGTCAAGCACCAGCGGGTCGCCTTCGCACAGGGTGGTGTCGTTTCCCAATTCGATATCGGGCTTCAGGAAAACGTAAACGCCATTTCTTACGCTGTCCATCAACCCGTCCACCCAGATCTTGTGCTTAACAAAATACAGGCCGGGCGACGTAAACAAATGCACGGGATCGAATTCCGTGGAATAATTCTCATCACCGGATGCCGTATTACCAAAATCCCACCAGACGGAATCCGGTTCAACGGAACTGTTTTCATAAAACTGGGTCGGCTCTGTGTAACAGGGTGTTTCGTTGTAGAATCCGGCGTTGAAGTTGAAAAATGACTGGATGAAAGGCGGCAATCCATACATGGAGCGTTTACCTGCAAGGTAAACTTTGTTGGCTTCAAAAAGAGATGCGCTGCCCCTTTTGTTAGGGACATTGACCACACTTAAATAGGACGATGCATACGTGGCCACATACATTTTATTGTCCGAGGCAATTTGCAATGCGCCGTTCGTCCCTGATGCAATCAGAACCCTGGAATCAAGAATTTCACCAGGTGTGCCGGCTTCAAGGTCGTACTGGAACAACCTCATGTTCGGCCTGTTTTTCCATGTATTGACATACAACAAATGGCTGTTGGGAGAGAATTCGATGCCGTAAGGTTCGCCCTGGCCGCCATAGCTGTAATCAGTAATCACATTGCTTACAACTCCTGTTGTATTGTCAAAATCAAATATCTCAACTGTTTTCAGTCCGGCATTGGCTTTGGCTATTTTTTCGCCGTTGGGGGAAACTTTCAGGTAACCCTTTGCATTATCAATTTCTCCCTGAATTACTGCACCTACTGGACTGATCACCGGTGTCATGTCTACTCCGTCAGGAGTAACAAGATAAGCATAAAAATTGTTGGTACCCCACTTTTGGGAGATGACCCAGATGTCGATTCCGTTGTCGTGGCCGACGGCTGTCAGCTTTTCACACATGGGTGCGGTTAATAAAATATTCTTCTGTGTTGACACCACATCGCCGAGAAATCCGGCAAGTGTCATATCCACGACAGAGTAGCGCAGTCCACTTGACCCTCCCCCTGCATCCACATCATCAATGGTAAAAACGAAATACTTGTTATCGTCTCCCGGCCAGGGAACGATGATACCAGACTGTGTACTTGAGGTGTTTCCCATTAAACCTTTACCATTGGGCATGGGTGTGTTGTTTTTGTTCCAAATGGTACTACCATCGGTATAAAAACGCAGAATTCCGCTTTTGGTGGAAATAGAAGAACAACCTTCCCAAGTGGTTAATGCACCGGTTGTCAGTGCAACGGGGGCACCGCTGTTGAAGTCAACGCCTGCATATTCCCCGAAAAACCAGAAGTTGGCTTCCTTTTGGGCGGTGAGGCTGTACGACAGGAAGAGACTGAGCAGTATGATTCCGATCTTTTTCATTTTTGGTAGTATTTTCCTGGTGTGGTTTCCGAAAAGCAATTGCTTACAAAAATAGACAAAAAAAGTGGTCAATTGGTTGTGTCAGCCGACATTATCTGAGCAAGGTAAGGCTTCCTTTGTCCGAACCCTCCATAAATTTATCGATATTGATCTGTATTTTGTAATTCACCTGCCATAAGTAAACACCGGAGGGATGGGTTTTCCCGCCATTGCTTCCATCCCACCCCATTTGCTGATCATCGGTGGAAAAAACGATCTGTCCCCAACGGTTGAAGATGGTAAATTCATAGAACATGGCATCGCAATTGAGCACGGGTTTAAATACATCATTGACGCCGTCACCGTTTGGTGTAAAGGCACTTGGAACAGTTACAAAACACTCTAGGTCGAGCAGGAAACTGATGTGGATGGAATCGGTGGCAACACCGCAGTTCGTGGTGACGCTCACCCAGTACCAGCCCGAATCGGAGGCAGGATAGGTGGGTTGATCGGAGCCGTCCTGCCACTGGTAGGTGGCATCGGGGAAGTAGGCATCCAGCAGGATTTCATCACCTTCGAGGATGGAAGTGTCGTTACCCAGTTCCACTATTGGCAGGGGGTCAACAAACAAGGTGGTGATGTAAAGGCTGTCGCAGGTCAATTCATTCTGTACCGTATCGTAGTAAACGCCTTCCCTGCTCTGGTAATCCCCTCCCAGCCAGATGGAGTCGCCCTGGCAGATGGATGTTTCCTGTTCCACCGTCAAAAAATCACTGACTTCCAGTGTTGTGATGATCAGGCTGTCGCAGCCCGCCGGGTTGGGAACCGTGTCGTAGTAAACACCCGGCTCAGTCTGGTATTTGCCCTGCAGGAAGATGGAATCGCCGGTACAGATGGAAGCATCAACGTCGGCCGTGGGAAGCGCCGTCACTTCCAGGTTGGTGATCAGCACGCTGTCGCAACCCAACACGGTCATCAGACTGTCATAGTAAATCCCTGACTCACTTTGATAATTACCCCCGACGAAAATGGAATCCCCCTGGCAGATGCTGGTATCGCTTTCCATGGTGTAGCCGGTTTCGGCATCCAGCACGATGGTGTCCTTGCCGGTACAGCCCGGACCGTTCACAACCTGTACCCAGTATTGGCCGGCAGCTGTAACTTCAATGGTTTGCGTTGTTTCACCTGTTGACCAAAGGTAGGTGTCGTAGCCGGCGCCCGCGTCAAGGAGGAAGGGGTTGCCTGTACAGAAAGTAGTGTCATCCCCCAGGTCAACATCGGGAATTGCACTGATCTCCACATCGTAACTGAGACTCTTGGGCTCGTTTGCAATCCAGGTGGTTACCGTCACGCTGTAAGTTCCCGGAGCTGTAAAAACATGGGTGGGATTTGTCAGCTTTGAGGTGTTTTCAGCACCTGAGGCAGGGTCGTCAAAATTCCACAGCACCGAGTCGGGTGTGGTGGAACTGATCAGAGTGAACTGCGTTGTGTCGCCGAAACAGGTTTTGTTGTAAAGAAAATCGATCTCCAGGTTAAAATACGACTGGATGAAAGGCGGCAGGCCCCAGTTCGATTCCCGGCCACCCAGGTAAAGACCGTTGATCACGAAGTTCACAGCGCTGCCCAGTTCGTTGGGATTGTTGATCACCGAGAGGGAACCCATCCCGATGGTTTCGTTGCGGATGCAGTAAATCTTGTTGTTGGGCCCCAGTTGCAATGCGCCGTTGGGACTGTGCGAGATCAGGGTTCTCGAATCAATGATGTCCTGCGGGCTACCTGCTTCCAGGTTGTACTGGTAGAGCCCCATGGGATTGGATTTCCAGGTGCTGACGTAAAGCCGTGTACTGTTGGGCGAGAATTCCACACCATACATTTTCCTGCTGACACCGAAGTTATCCCCTTTGGCCACAAATTCCACCACACCGGTGCTCGCATCGAAAGTGAAGATCTCGATGGAGTTGTCAGAACCGTTGGCCCTTGCAAGCCATGTTCCGTCAGGAGATATTTTCATGTAACCCTGTGTATTGACATCGCTTACCACATCACCGGCATTGCTGATCACGGCCGTGTTGCTGACGCCCGATTGTGTTACGAGGAAAGCATGAAACTCATCGGTATTGTACTTGCTGACCACCACCCAGATATCGATCCCGTTGGTGTGTTTCACTGCCGTGACCCTTTCGGCCACAGGAGCCAGCACCAGCACATTTTTTTCCGAATCCACCACATCGCCGAGTCCGCCGTCCAGGGTCAGGTCAACCAGCGAATACCTGAGTCCGTTGGCGCCGCCGCTTGCACTCCAGTCCACGGTAAAAATGATGACTTTGTCGAGCAATCCGGGAAAAGGGACGATCATTCCCGACTGTGTGCCCGACGGGTGTCCGAGCAAACCAGTGCCGTTGGGCATGATGTTATGTTCTCTGTTCCAAACGGTTGATCCGTCGGTATAAAGCAAGAGCTGCCCCTGGGGTGTGGAAATTGTAGAGCAACCCTCTTCGGTAGCCATCTGGCCATCGAGAAGCGGAACGGGGTTTCCGCTGTTGAAGTCAAGACCGGCCTTTTCGCCGAAGTACCAGATATTGGCCTCCCGTTGTGCTTGCAGGACAGAGCAGGTGAAAGAGAACAACAGTATGAGAGAAAAGTATTTCAAATTCGCATTAAAAAAAGTTGAGCCAGAGGTTAACTACCTGCTTCCGTGAACCGGTTAACCACCTACAAAATTAAGTTATTTATTAGAAGAAGTCCGATTTCCAAACGGAAAGTTGCCTGCTTTATTTTGTTTTCAGCTTATCTGAAAAAACCTTTTCGAACTTTTCGATCTTAGGGGTGATCACAAACCGGCAGTAAGCCTGTGCAGGGTTGTTCTCATAGAAATCCTGGTGGTAACCTTCTGCCGGGTAAAATGAGTCGAAAGGGCTGATCACGGTAACAATGGGTTTGTCCCAGATCTTTGCCTTTTCCAATTCATCCAAATAATGTTTTGCGGTTTGTTGTTGCTCCTTATTATGGTAAAAAATCACCGAGCGGTACTGCGGGCCCACATCCGCACCCTGGCGGTTCGGTGTTGTGGGATCGTGGGTTTTCCAGAAAACTTCAAGCAAGTCGCGGTAAGAGATCACTTCCGGGTCAAAGTGAAGCTGTACCACTTCGGCGTAACCCGATTCACCCTGTGTCACCAGTTCGTAGGTAGGATTGGGGATATTGCCTCCCGAGTAACCCGAAACCACTTCGTTAACCCCTTCAAGCCGGCTGAAGATGGCTTCGCTGCACCAAAAGCAGCCTGAGCCGAAGGTGGCAGTTTCCTGTTGCGTTTTCATATGTTGTGCTTTGATAAACTGAAAAGAAACCGAAAAGAGGATAACGAACAGTACTGCCGAAAAGTGTGTTGCCTTTGAAATTTGCATGCTTCCTCCGTCCCGCTAAATCAAAATCAGGCGTTTTCCGAAAACGAGCTCTTCAATATCGGGTGAAGGCCCCAGAAACCGGTCGCGGAAGTCGTTCATCTCGTCGATGGTTTTATCCGACAGCAGGCCGGCCATTTCTTCAATAACTGTTTCACCGATGACCAGCGGCGGCATGTTCAGCATCATTTGTTTGCCACTGAACTGGGCAACCAGTTGGTACTCTTTCATTTCGTCAACCCTCTTTCCGGTAAAAAAGCACTTTGACAACCATTCGTTCAGGTCGAAATGATGCAGGTCAATGGCCAGCGGCTGCTCTTTTTTTGCCATGATCTCATTGTAATATTTCTGCAGGTTGTTCATGGATTCTTCGGACATGCCTTTCTGGATGTCCTGATGGCAGTCCAGGCAAATGGCATATTCATAGGCTGTGGAATAGAAATCGTGCCCCTCGTAACTGCGGATGGCTTTTTCCACCACATAGTCAGTGCCTTCATCCAGCAGGTACTTTCCGCACACCTGACAGTGGTCAAAAAGTTTGTCTTCCTCATCGGAATAAAACTGCCAGGGAATTTCCATTTTAAATTGTTGCGGGTTCATTGCTCTTTTTAAAGAAGCAAAAGTAAAAGTTTTCTGCAAAACACACCAACAATACCTGTAGTGATGCCCAATGTTAAGAATACATTAACTCTTTCGCCTTTCGCCCTCCTTATATTAACATAAACGTAAGGTTCGCCTAAGGTACAATTCGCATTGAACATTAATCTTTGCGGCATAATCATTTAAACGAAAAACAATGAAAAAAATTAACCAGTTCACTGCAATTGCAGCAATCTTTATCCTCGGCTTCTCAGCCTGTAAGAAGGATAATCCCCAACCCAAAGCACCTAAAATGACAGATATTAGCATTTCTGGTGAAAATCAAAATTTCGACCTTACAGTTTACTTTAATGAAGGTGTCTATAAAAATGCCGATCAAACCGGCGATCTGAACGAAAACAACTTTACGGTGACCGTCTCCGGCGGGAATGCAACACTAAAAGCTTACTCGGTTATCCATTCGGCATCGCAAAAAAACGCACTGATTAAAATCACAATCATTCAGGATGCTGACGGCAACGAAAATGTAACGGTTAAACCAAGAGACGGAACAAGTATTTTCAGCAAAGACGGCATCGCCATGTCGGGGGACGAATCGAAAGTCATTTCACTGACCGGCACCACCCACGAAACGATTAGCGTGAAAGATGACGGAAACGGAACCGGTACGGTTACCTGGACGGCAAACAACATTTACCTGCTGGACGGTTTTGTCTTCGTCAACGACGGGCAAACCCTGACAATTGAGGCCGGCACTGTTGTAAAAGGCAAAGCCGGGCAAGGCGAAAACGCCTCTGCCCTGATTGTAGCCCGTGGCGGCAAGATTATTGCCGAAGGAACGGCGGAAGCCCCCATCATTTTCACGGCTGAAGCCGACGACCTGAACGGTTCGGTTGCCGATCTGGACGACGGACTCTGGGGTGGACTGATACTACTGGGCAAAGCCGGTTTAAACACGGTTCCTTCGGAACAGCAAATTGAAGGTATCCCCCAGACCGAACCGCGCGGGGTGTACGGCGGAGACAACGACGGTGATAATTCCGGCATCCTCCGCTATGTTTCCATCCGCCACGGCGGAACCGATATCGGCGAAGGCAACGAAATCAACGGCTTAACTCTTGGCGCTGTGGGTAACGGGACCGTTATTGAGTACATTGAGGTGTTTGCCAACAAAGACGATGGCATTGAGTTTTTCGGCGGAACAGCCCGTCTGAGTCACATCCTCGTTGTTTTTTGCGGTGACGATTCATTCGACTACGACCAGGGGTTCCGCGGTTACGGCCAGTTTTGGGCTGCCGTGCAGGGCTTTGAACGGGGCGACCGCCTGGGTGAGCACGATGGCGGAACAGACCCCGAAACCGGTCAGCCTTACGCCATACCTACTATTTTCAATGCAACCTATGTGGGTCGCGGTGATGGTGCCGGAAAACGCACGGTCACCTTCCGCGACAATGCCGGCGGACATTATTCCAACTCCATCTTTTACCATCAGGAAAAAGGCGTTGACGTGGAACTGCTTGTCGACGAGTCCAGCTACACCCGCTTTGAATACGGACAACTGACCCTGAAGAACAACATCTTCTACGATATCACCAACGATCCCATTCTGAGAGTTGCAGCCGGCGACGGAGTAAGCGAAACAGATGTAACGAATGCGAACACCGTTTTGTCTGACTATTTTACTAGCGCAGGTAACGTTGTAGCCGATCCGGGTTTTAATCTTGACGGCCTGAGTTTTAAGATTATTCCGGCCAATGATGTATCGGGAAACCTGGATGCCTATCCGGCAGACTGGTTCCAGGCAGTAAACTACAAAGGTGCTTTCGATCCCAACACCAACTGGGCAGCGGGCTGGACGCTCTTTTCCAAATATATGAACTAATTTGATTGAATGTTTGAATTGACGAAGGGGCTGCAACCGTTTGAGGATGGTTGCTTTCCCTTTTTTTACATGAAACTAAAGTTGATGATGATGAAAGGCATACTCCTGTTTGTATTGATGATTTCACTTTCCGGCCTGCATGCGCAAACCGGAGAGGTGCAGGGAAAGATAACGGATGCGGAAACGGGTGAAGAACTTATTGGGGCATCTGTCATTGTTGAGGGCACAACGATGGGTGTTTCTTCCGATCTTGATGGTAACTACAGGCTCGAAAATCTTCAGCCCGGAACTTACACCTTCATTTGCCAGTACATCTCCTTTCAAACCCAAAAAATACCGGATGTTGAAATCAAGGCCGGCGAAACCGTTTCACTGTCATTTGCGTTGCAGCCCGTAAGCATGGGATTGCAGGAAGTAGTGGTATCGGCCAAGGCGGTTCACCGTTCGGAAGTTGCCCTGTTAACGGTCCAGAAAAAATCGTCCAGTGTGATCGAAGGCCTTTCTGCCGAACAGATGCGCAAGTCCGGTGACAGCGATGCTGCCAGTGCTTTGAAAAGACTCGCAGGGGTTACGGTAACCAACGGCAGGTACATCTTTGTTCGCGGATTGAGCGACCGCTACAGCAAAACCACCCTGAACGGTGCCGAGATTCCCGGACTTGACCCGAACCGAAACACGGTTCAAATGGACCTTTTTCCGGCCAACCTGCTGGAAAACATCATCATTTACAAATCCTTCAGTCCTGAATTGCCGGCAGATTTTACCGGCGGACTTATTGACATCCGCACCCGTGAGTTTCCGGAACAGTTTATGCTCGGTGCCAAACTGACCTTGGGGTACAACTCACAAGCCAGCCTCAACAACAACTTCCTCGGTTATCCCGGCAGTTCCACCGACAGGCTCGGTTTCGACAACGGCCTGCGAAAAATTCCCTCATCCGCCGGAGGCGAAATTCCTGTTTACCCAAGCAACAAGCAAGCATTGACAGACATCACCATGGATTTTAACAAAATCATGGCGCCGGTAAAATCAAAAACTTTCCTGAATAAAAAATTATCTTTTTCCTTCGGTGACAACAAGACGATCGGTAAGCGACAACTGGGTTACGTTTTCGGTGCTTCTTACAAAGCCGAAAATTTATATTACGAAAACGGCATCAAAGGCCGCTACAAACTAAATGGTGTAAACGACAATAACTTAAATACCGAGCATCTCTACGATGATACCCAGGGCACTTCCCGGGTTTTGTGGGGTGTACTGCTTAATCTGTCATTAAAAATCTCGGACCGGCACAAAATCAGTTTGAACCTGTTTAAAAACC
This sequence comes from Bacteroidota bacterium, assembly GCA_024276895.1. Lineage (GTDB taxonomy): Bacteria > Bacteroidota > Bacteroidia > Bacteroidales > F082 > B6-G9. The sequence continues at coordinate 4,419 of JAJRWG010000057.1, read as the reverse complement.
AAAGCGGTACAAGCCTCGCCCGTTACATGGTCGGCGCCAAACAATCCGACGATCTGGAAGGCCTTTACGTGGAAACGCGCAAACTGCAATGGCTTGAACGCTCACTCAACACGGTCCAACTGAGAGGAGAACATGATTTCGAACAATTAACCAGACTGCATTTTGACTGGACGGCAGCGGCCACTTCGTCCTACCAGGACGAGCCCGACATGCGCTTTTTCACTAACAGCTACTATCCCGGCAACAATGAGAAAAACCAGTACGCCATCGAGCCGTCGCTTTACAAGTTTCCCGCACGTTACTTTCGTTACCTGAAAGAAACAAGCTATAATTTAAAAGCCAACTTCAGCCTCAAACTGTCCGAAAATAAAAAAGCTCCGAAGTTGAAGTTTGGTGGTGCTTACCTGTATAAGAAGCGTGATTTTTCCGATAAAAGAATTGATTACAAATTTCAGTTTCCGCAAAATACTTACAATGGCAATGTACCCGATTTTCTTAGCGATGAAAATATCGGCCTGAATTTTTCCGGGTACGACCCGGCAACGGGCATGAACTATGGGCTTTACGTTCAGGGAAACCCCGGCGATGACCTGAAAAACAGTTACACGGCCGATCAGCAGGTAACGGCAGCTTACGCACTGATTGATGCGCAACTGGGTGTGAAATTAAGGGTGGTTGCCGGCCTGCGCTATGAGCATACCCTGATTAATTCTGCGAGCAAAGACAGCAGCCTGGCAAAAGGCTATCTGAACAACCACGACCTGCTGCCTGCCCTGAACCTGACGCTTGCCCTAAATGAAAAAATGAACCTGCGGTTTAACCTGAGCAGGACCATTGCACGGCCTACTTTCAGAGAATTGGCGCCCTATGCTTCGGAAGACTTTTCGGGAGGCGAGATTTACGTGGGCAATGCCAGCCTCAAGCGCACCAGCATCAACAACATCGGCATGCGCTGGGAATGGTACAGCCGTCCAGGGGAAATCTTCTCTGCCGGACTGTTTTACAAGATGTTTACTAATCCCATCGAGTTGGTTGACAACCCCAAGGCCCAAAATCCCGAATTAAAATGGGACAACGTGGAGCGTGCCGATGTTTATGGCTTTGAACTTGACTTCAGGAAGAGACTTGATTTTTGGAATTTCAGCCGTAACCTGCAGTTTGGACTGAATTTCTCTTACATTTATTCTTCGGTGGATATTGACTCGGTGGAACTGACAGCTATCCGCGCAACGGATCCCGGAGCTTTGTCAACAAGGCCCATGACGGAACAATCGCCCTACATTGTGAACAGCTTTTTGGGTTATAAAAGTGAAAAGGCCGGTTTCGATGTCAGCCTGGTGTACAATGTTACCGGCCCTAAGATTCTTATCAACGTCAAAGGAGGTACACCCGATATTTATGCCCAGCCTTTCCATTCGCTTAACGTGGTGGCCAACAAAGCCTTTGGCGAACATTTTATAGTCGGCTTGAAATTCAAGAATCTGCTGGATCAGACTTATTCCGAACTTTATACTTTCAAAGGCCGCGATTACATTTACAGGCAATTCAAACCGGGAATGCTGTTTGAGTTGAGCCTGAATTACGAGTTTTAATTCATGAGCAGGCAACAACAAGCAGCCGCAGCTTTCACTGCAAGATTGGGAACTTTCACTTGAAATTTTGTTAAAATTTCTTTTCGGAGTTGAGCTTGCCTTTCTCATCCCACATGTACCAGGTACCTGTTTTGCTGCCGTGGTCATAATGCATTTCGTAGCGCTTGTTGCCCTTATCGTCGTAAACCATCCATGTACCATTTTTCAGATCCCTGATGTAGCCGGCTTCCGCCGTTTTCCGGCCATGGCGGTTCCAGGTGATCCAGGTACCGTCTTTGTAACCGTTGACGTATGACCTTTGCTCCTTCTTTTTTCCGTTCTCGAAGTAATAGGTTGAAACCCCGTCTTCAAGACCGTTTTTGAAATGACGTACCGACATCAGCTTGCCTTTTTCCGAATAAGATTTGTACTCCCCGTTAAGTAGCTTGCCGTCTTCATAATATTTACCGTCTTCAGCTTTTTGAAGTCCCTGGGAAAAACCCACAAGGCCGGCCAATAAAAGTAGTGTAAGAATTATTGTTTTTTTCATTTGTTGTAGGTTAAATGTCACGCTTTCGTGCAAACCTGGCAGTGTAAACGAAAAATATTTGATCAACAGCCAGGAGTTTTCAAAAATAAAAAAAAGACAAACCCGGTGGCTTGTCTTTTCAGAGAAAAACTCAATTAGAGGTGGTTTTATTTATTCGCCATCACTATCTTGACAATCCCGTTGGTACAGGCGTCAACTTTCTGGCGGTGATTTTCGTAGGATATCATTTCCGATTCGATGGTGTAACTGTCCTTGCTGATATTTTTAAACTCGAACTTACCCTCCAGATCGGTATAGACTTGTTGTTTCAATTCCGGAATCATAACCTTCACACCTGCCAGTGCTTCACCGGTAAGCTTATCGAGTACGACACCTTTGATCGAAGTCGTTGAAGCGGTGGATTTTTTGCTGGTTTTTCCATTGTTGTCTGCAAGAGCGGGGGTGCCGAGCAGGATTACAATTGCGAACAGGCTGATTATTTTTTTCATTTTTCTGTTTTTAAGATTACAATGCAAACATAGCACGGTAAATTGTATCGGAACTGAAGGTTACATTACCTTTAGATTAAGAAATTGTTAAGAGACATCCGTAAATCTCATGCTTACAGCGAAAGTTTCGGATAGCGGCTAGGCGGTGAATGGAAAAAACTCTTCAAAATTATGGCCGGGGCAATGACGATTTTCGCTAATTTTGAGACCAAAATAAAACGGATAAAATCATGAGTCTTGAATTAAAAGGGACACTCATTAAAAAGCTTGACCCTGTGAGCGGTGAAGGAAAGAACGGCCGCTGGGAAAAACAGGAATTTGTTGTCGAAACCGAAGATCAGTTTCCAAAAAAGGTCTGTATGAACGTGTGGGGCGATAAGATATCGATGCTCTCGTCTGTTGCCGAAGGTGACCGTCTGACGATATCGTTTAACCTGGAATCGCGCGAATGGAACAACCGCTGGTACACCGATGTACGTGCCTGGCGTATTGTGAAGGAAGCCGACGAAGGCGAGACCCCTCCCCCACCTCCTGATGGCCCGCCGCCGGACATTATCGAAGCGGAAGACGATTTACCGTTCTGACCGGGCTTGCAAGGCTGAAGCCTGCATGCACCTGAGGGTGCAAAATGGAGAATAGCTGACTGAAGACCATTTTAACATTTGGTTTTCCAAGATTCACGTATGTCCCGAAGAATAATTGTTGCTCATCTTGCGGTCATTGGTGCCAATGTCATCTACGGGATCAATTACGTTGTAGCCAAGGGCATCATGCCTGATTACCTGCAACCCAGGGCCATCATCCTTTTCAGGGTGTTGGGTGCCATGCTTGTTTTTCAGCTTGTCAGCCTGCTGTATCCCAAAGAAAAAGTGCAGCGGAAAGATTTGTGGCGGCTTGCCTTGTGTGCGCTTTTCGGCATCGCCATCAACCAGGTCATGTTTTTTGAAGGCTTGAACCTGACCACCCCCATCAATGCTTCCATCATCATGGTGGGCATTCCCATCCTGGTTTTGGTGTTTGCCCATTTGATGATTGGTGAGCGCATGTCGCGCAGCAAAATTGCAGGCATTGTCCTCGGTGCGGCCGGTGCAGCCTGGCTCATTCTGCGCGGGGGCAGTTTTTCCTTTGCTTCCGGCAACTTTCTGGGTAACCTGATGATCGTTATCAATGCCTCATCCTACGCTTTTTTTCTGGTACTGGTCAAACCGCTGATGGTAAAATACAGCCCGCTGACCATCATGAAATGGCTGTTCACTTTTGGATTTGTCTTCATTTTCCCCTTTTCCGTTCAGCTGTTTGTGGAAAGCGACTTTGCCTCCATCCCGTTTAATATCTGGCTTTCTGTCGGCTATGTCGTTTTGTTCACCACCGTCATTGCTTATTTCCTGAATAATTTTTCGCTGAAAAACCTGAGCCCTACCGTCAACAGTTCTTACATTTATCTGCAGCCCTTTCTGGCCAGTCTGCTGGCGATGGCCATGGGCAAAGACAGGCTGACCTGGATTGAAATTATTGCCGCCTTGTTGATTTTTACCGGAGTTTATTTCGTGATTAAAAACCCGGAAAGCAGGCCGGAAAACACGGCTTAAGGGTAGCCCTTAGCCGGCAGGCTGAAGTCCACGGCTGGCAACGCCCCGGAAAAATTTACCACAGGCTTGTCCCTTTTTCTTATTTTTGGAAACAAATTGAACCGCATGCTCAACAATATTCCCAGGCTGAAGCACCTTCGAAGCGGCCATTTTTTCCTGATGGCCGGGCCTTGTGTTATCGAGGACGAATATATGGCCTTCCCCATTGCCGAAAAAATACT